>CAMOXW010000254.1 GCA_946629405.1 uncultured Ruminococcus sp. | reverse complement strand
GACATAAAGAAATGTGATGCGCAAATTCCATATTTTATAAAGAATTTGCGCTCCCTGAACAAAGTTCAGGGCAATAACCGCCGTAAGGCGGTTATTGAGGACACATTATCTTATCTCGGAGCCGCCCCATTCCACAACAGAGAAGCCTTTTCTTTCAAATTCCGGAAGCTCCTGCGGTTCGATGTCCACAGCATTTTCAAGCGGGACATATGCCATGAAGATACGGCATTCGCTGTCAGGTGTCGGAGTGATAGTAAGTTTTGCAGAGTTTGTATAGGCATCGCCCTGGAATGAGATGAGGTTATACGCATTATGCTCCATCAGCGGCAGCCAGTATACGATGAATTCGTTCATTTCGTCCTCGGTCAGTCCCATGTAAGTGAGCTTTTCCTTGAGGAATTCTTCTGTATCGCAGCCGGCGACGCAGAAGCCCTTCGAGAGGTCAAACCTTGTGCGGCAGTTCACAGCATCCCAGAAAAGGTATCTGTGGTGCGAGCCGTCTGCCTTGTTCAGAAGTGATCCGTCCGGATATGCTGTCACATCCCAGCCGTTATTATACTTCGGGTAGGTGGTGGAAAGCTCTGCTTCAGTCAGCTCCAGCTCAACGTGAACATCGGTTTCTTCTTCAGGATAGAGGTAGATGACTGGTTTTTTTGCTGCCATTTCGTATTGGATCGCAGGTGTGACATCATCGTCCGTATATATCCTTACCCATCCTTGCTGCCCTTCGTATTCTGTGAACAGCCAGTAATTATTATTCTCATTGTAGCCCAGCTCCCTGAGTCCGGTGTACTGAGGAATTTTTGCAGCGGCAGGATAACTCGTATCCGGACCGAGATACAGCTCCAGACCATCAGTAAGAACAGAGAATGTAACATTGTATTCGGTCATGATATCCGGCTGAACATAGGTCTCTGCTGTCTTGCTGAAAAGCCTGCGCTTCATCATCAGAATGTCAAAAACATTCAGCTTATCGTCATTGCAGAAGTCAGCAGCCTTCCAGTTTATTAGTTCTGCATCGGGGGAAGCGTTCAGCCATTTTTCAAGGAGCACAACATCGGCAACAGTGAACCTTCCGTCGTCATTCACATCGCCGGACGGAGAATACTTCAGGCGGAAAACCACATCCGCAGAGTCATTGTCATATCTTGTGACGGTCAGAGCGTCCTCGGGGAGTATCGTGCCGTTATAATAACCGATCCGGTCAGCATTATCAGGAAAGGAATAGCATTCAGGAAGATTATGTTCGTCTAAGCTGAAGGAAAATGAGTCCGCACTGAAAAAACCGGCAATATTTTCGTGTACCGATGGATTGGTATCAAGAGCAAGAATAGGTCCGGTATATATAGGGCCGTCCGGAGTATTATAGCTGACATTTGTCGAAACATAGGGGAAAGACTCCTCATTGAGAGCAATAGGCTCACCTGTGTCATAGTCAACAAGAGTAATTCTCATCTGTCCTGACATCAGAATTGGCTGCGTTGAATTCTCGCCGCTGACAGCAGCCGGCTGCAACGCAGAGAGCATAATACCTGCCGTTAGAAGTGAAAACAGTTTTTTCTTCATATTGATTCCTCCATTCTGCCGCGAAATATGCGTTGCGGCCATTTTGATGCGCGTCGTGAGCGCTCCGTTTATATTGCCTTTTCAAGCCTGTGAGCGTTCCTGCGATTGTTTTGCAGCAAAGGCAGGAGTATAAGCATATTATACATAATTTTACAGAAGAAGTCAATACTTTTTTGAATTTTCTTGCTTTCTGACCAAAGAGAAAATCTTTATTTCCGCTGTTGACCTCGGGGCTGAACTGTGATATAATATGTATGTATGTATTTTTGGAGGAGATAGCTTTGCCGGAAGAAATTGTTACGACTGCGATCACTGAGACAACGACTGCTGAGACCGTCAGCGAAACCACTACCACATCCTACGCAACGCTGCAGGATCAGGTGACAAGGACTGCGAGCCTGTTTGAAAAGGGCGTCGATAGGCTCAGAGGTGCTATGCCTTCGCTTTTCATGGCACTTGTGATCTTTGCCGTGGGAATGATCGTTGTCAGGATCATAACACGCATAGTAAAGCGAACGATGAAGCGCTCGAATATCGACAACGCCGCGAAAAGTTTCCTCATTTCGCTTATAAAGATAATACTTTACATTAATGTGCTTATAATGGTGCTTTCCGTGCTGAAGGTCCCGATGTCTTCGATAATCACGATATTCGGTGCTGCCGGACTTGCCATTTCGCTCGCGCTGCAAAGCTGCCTGTCCAACCTTGCGGGAGGCTTCATAATCCTGTTCTCCAAGCCCTTCATCGCAGGCGACCTCCTTGAGATAGACGGCACAGTCGGCAGGGTCGAGTCGATAAGTATTCTTTACACAAAGCTCATAACCTTCGACAACAAGACCGTGTTCATACCCAATGGCAAGGTCTCTGAGGGCAAGATCATCAACTTCACCGAAAGTCCGACACGAAGGCTTGATATGCACTTCGATATCAGCTACGGTGCAGATTACGGAAAAGCCCGCGAGCTGATACTTGCGGCAGCCTCAGCGGATAAGCTGATCCTGAAAAGCCCTGCTCCGACCGTCAGAATGAGCTCCCACAACGAGAGCTCTGTGTCGATAGATACACTTCTGTGGGTGAACAACTCTGATTATTACGAGGCAAAATATAATATGACCGAAGCAGTGAAGGCAGCGTTCGATGAGAACGGGATAGAGATACCCTTCAACCAGCTCGATGTCCACATCAAGGAATAAAAGAATGGAAGAAAATCTGACCAGACCGGCTCAGCCGGAAAATAAAAAGAAGCCCTCGAAGGCCGTATTCCGTTTCCGGAGGGTATGTGCAGTGCTGCTTGTTCTGCTGCTGATCTGGTGGTTCAACAACTATACGCTTCGCACAACGAAGGTGAAGGTGCGCTCGCCGAAGGTGACAGGAAGCTTCCGCATCGCGGTGATAAGTGACCTTCACGCCACCGAGTACGGGATCAGCAATAAGACGATACTGAAGCGGATAAAGAAGGCCTCTCCGGATATCGTGGCTCTTATTGGCGATATGTATACGACCGGCAGCTCAAGGAGACTGAAGCAGATACCGATTGATCTTGCCGGGGATATCATTGAGGCAGGCTATCCGGTTTACTTTGTACCCGGCGAGCACGACAATGATCCGCGCTATATGAACAATCTGAGCAAAGCCGGAGTTCACGTTATGGACTATAAGAGCGAGGATCTCGACCTGAACGGCACAAATGTCACGATATACGGCATCGACAATGTTTATTACAGCGATACCTTCGATCTCAGCAATGAGTTCACGCTCGACCGCAGCAGGTACAATATCCTTCTCGCGCACATTCCGAATGTTGAGAAATTCGCGCAGTTCGGCGCTGACCTCACGATATGCGGCGACACTCACGGATATATGACACAGCTCCCGTTCGGGCTCGGGCCGGTGTATGATACCGACACAGCGGAGTGGTTCCCGCAGCTCAGAAAGGACTCCTCAAAGGTCTATGACAAGGGGCTTTTTTCATACAAGGACGGCAAGCTTTTCATAACCTCAGGCATCGGTGCTTCGCCGTTTCCGATAAGGTTCAACAATCGACCGGAGGTCGCGGTGATCGACGTAGTTCCGGAGAAATAGGCAGGTGCAGAATGCTTGGCGATATAATAGTGATAGGCGGTGGAGCCTCCGGAATGACGGCTGCGATCGCGGCAAAGACCTGCCGTCCGGACGTTTCTGTCACGATCTGTGAAAGGCTTGACCGTGTGGGAAAAAAGATACTCTCGACCGGTAACGGCAGGTGCAATCTCAGCAACCGTTCGCTGAAAAGGAGCAATTATCACGGCTCGGTCGATGCGCTCGGTGTTATTGAGGCGGAGCCTTCGGCGGACGAGTTTTTTGCGGGAGCCGGACTTGTTCTGACTTCGGACGAAGCGGGGAGAGTTTACCCCTACAGCAACAGTGCTGCTTCGGTGCTCAGTGCTCTGAGGCTGAAAATGCAGGCTCTTGGCATTACGGAGGAATGCGGGTTCGAGGTCAGTGGAATAAGCAGGATTCCGGGCGGATATAGCGTCGTTTCCAAAGACGGAATAAAGCTCTCCGCGAAACGGCTCATAGTTGCAGCAGGAGGCTGCGCTGCTCCCTCGGCAGGCACGGACGGAGCAGTTCTGCGGATGTTCCGCGATATTGGTTATGAGACTGCGAAGCTCTTTCCGGCAGTAGCACCGCTGCGGACATTTCCCGAGGATGTCAAGGGTCTGAAGGGCGTCCGTGCGAGGTGCAGGGTAACTGCGGTCGCAGGCGGGAAAAAACTTCGCAGCGAAGCAGGGGAGATACAGTTCACCGAGAACTCTCTCTCCGGGATATGTGTGTTCAACCTTGCGTACCTTATCGCAGCTCACAGCAGCGGGCTTGAACTGCACGTTGACTTTGCTCCGGATATGCCTCAGAGCAGTCTTGAAGAATATCTCCTGAGCGTCAAGGAGCAGCGTGCCGGGAGCGGATGTGATGAGCTGCTTACCGGAATATTCGGGAAGAATCTTGCGTTATTCCTTACGAAAAAGGCTCTCCGGAAGCCTCTCACCGAACCTGTCGGCAAGCTTTGCAGCAGGGAAATAAAGGTGCTTGCCGGGCTTGTCAAGGAATGTCCGTTCAGGGTATCCGGTGCAGCGCCGTGGCAGTCCGCACAGTCAACTCTCGGCGGCATAACAGCGCAGGAGACAGGCTCTGACCTTTCCTCGCGCCGCGACCGCGGGATATACTTCTGCGGGGAGATACTCGACACAGCAGGGGATTGCGGCGGCTATAACCTCCAGTGGGCGTGGTCGTCCGGCTGGCGCGCGGGGAGAAACTGTGCGCTTTCACTGAAAGGATAGGCTATGATAAGAGTAAACGGCATAAGAGCAGAGCTTGGGCAGGACTTCGGCGACCTCATCGGGATATGCGGGAAAAAGCTGAAAATAAAGCCCGGCAGCATAAAAAGCGTAAGGCTTGCGAAAAAGTCGGTCGATGCGCGGCGGAAGAACGACGTTCACTTCATAATATCCCTTGACATTGAGGCAAGCGGTGAGGAGCAGCTTCTCAGGAGGCTGAAAAACGCTGTAGTGCGCGAACCGGAGGACTATATAATACCGGAAGTGCCGGAAAATGCCGGAAGACCGGTTATCATCGGCTTCGGCCCTGCGGGGATGTTTGCAGCGCTTGTTCTTGCAATGGCCGGGGCAAGACCGATAGTCCTTGAGCGCGGTATGGATGTTGACACGCGCTGCCGGAAGGTCGAGGATATGCGGAAAAACGGCGTACTCGACAGCGAATGCAACGTGCAGTTCGGCGAGGGCGGAGCCGGGACATTCTCGGACGGCAAGCTCAACACCGGCATTAGTGACAGCCGGATAAGCTGGATATTTGAGCGTCTGGTGGAGTTTGGCGCTCCCGATGAGATACTGTATCTTGCGAAGCCGCACATAGGCACGGATAAGCTCCGCGGCGCTGTTAAGAGGCTGCGCGAGCGTGTTGTCTCCCTCGGAGGAGAGGTGAGGTTTGGCGCGAGATTCTGCGGCTTTTCAAGCGATAACGGCTGTATCAGCTCAGTTGACTATATGTGTGGCGGGGAGAAGTTTTCCCTGCCGGCGGAAAATGTGATACTTGCCTCAGGTCATAGTGCAAGGGACGTCTTTGAGATGATGAAAACGGCTGAGATAAGTCTTTCGCAGAAAAATTTTGCGGTCGGCGTGCGTATCGAGCACCGCCGCAGTGACATTGACAAGGCGATGTACGGCAGCTTTGCGGGACATCCGGCGCTGAAAGCCGCGGACTACAAGCTTGCAGTCCACCTTCAGAACGGAAGGGCAGTCTACACATTCTGTATGTGCCCGGGAGGGAAGGTCATAGCTGCTGCCTCAGAGCACGGCAGACTTGCAGTTAATGGGATGAGCTGCTTTGCGCGTGATGACGAGAATTCCAACAGCGCACTTCTCGTCAATGTCACGTCGGACGACCTTGAAGGCAGCGATCCGCTCGCAGGAATGTACCTGCAGCGGGAGATCGAGGAACGCGCCTTCAAAGCCGGCGGCGGAGGGTACCGCGCGCCTGTTTCTCTTGTCGGGGACTTCCTTGAAAAAAGGCGCAGTGAAGCTCTCGGCGGGGTCAGACCGTCCTATGCGCCGGGCTATGGCTTTGCGCTTCCGGACGAATATCTCCCGGCGTTTGTCTGCGATGCACTGAGGGAAGGTATAACCGAGATGGGCAGGAGGATCCCGGGCTTTGACAGTCCGGATGCAGTCCTCACAGGAGTTGAGAGCCGCAGCAGCTCGCCTGTTCGCATTGACCGCGGAGATGACCTCCATTCGCTTTCGATGAGGGGGCTTTTCCCGTGCGGTGAGGGAGCAGGCTATGCAGGAGGTATCGTTTCGGCGGCAGTTGATGGCATGAAGTGTGCTGAGGCTGTTCTGAAACGGCTTAAAGAAAAATAGGAGGAGCTTATGAGGATCAATGTTATCGGCGGGGAAATGTCCCGCGACGAAATTGACGAATACATAAAATATGCCGGAGAGAAGCATCCCGGACGCCAGATCTGCGGTATGGACATAATTATAGACGGCGAGTTTGTTGACCTGAAATTCTACTTCAAGGACACTGATTTTCAGCACGCCTACCGTTCGGCTGACTATCTTGTGAACAATATGGAAAAGCTCAACGACGCGAAGCAGAGCGAATTTTCGCAGAAATTAACTCATAAGCTCGGGGAGGACTCATGGAGCTGACGAATATAGGAACTGTAAGGGACATACTTTCCCGGCACGGCTTCAGTTTCTCGAAAGGTCTGGGGCAGAATTTCATAATCAACCCGGATATCTGTCCTAAAATAGCCGAAATGGGCAACGCGGCGCCGGGGTTCGGAGTGCTGGAGATAGGCACGGGGATAGGTGTATTGACGGCAGAGCTTGCAAAGCGTGCGGACAGGGTAGCGGCTGTCGAGATAGACACGCGCCTGCTGCCGATACTTGACGAAACTCTTGCTGAGTATGATAATATTAAAATTTTCAACGAGGACGTCATGAAATGCGACCTTCACAGGCTTATTTCGGAGGAATTCTCTGGGCTGAGGGCTGCGGTCTGCGCTAATCTTCCTTACTACATCACATCGCCGGTCATCATGCTGCTGCTTGAGAGCAGGCTTCCGGTGGAGTCGATAACTGTAATGGTGCAGAAGGAGGCAGCTCAGCGGCTTTGTGCGAAGGTCGGCTCACGCGAGAGCGGAGCGATAACGGTCGGGGTGAACTATTACGGCACTGTACGCCAGCTTTTCGGGGTATCGCGCGGCAGCTTCATGCCTGCACCGAACGTGGATTCGGCCGTGATACGCATAGATCCTTCACCGGTGCCGAGGCTGCCGGATGACGAGGAGAAGTTCTTCTTCAAGGTCGTAAAGGGAGGCTTCTCTCAGCGCAGGAAAACTGCCGCAAACGCCGTGGCATCGCAGCTCGGCGTATCAAAGGACAAGGTTTACGAGGCGCTCCGTGCGGCTGGATTGGGGGAGAACTCGCGGCTTGAACAGCTTGAGCTTGATGAGCTGATAGAATTTTCGCGGAAACTGAAACAATTCAATGAGGCATAAAAAAACTTCCGTTCACAAAGAACGGAAGTAATTTTTTATTCAAGTTCAAGCTTGAACGGCGCATATCTCTTGTAGGATTTCTTTACCTTGCTTATTGAGTAAGTGTCCGCAAGGGATCCTATCATATCGTCGAAGTCCTGCTGATAGCGTGTCATAAGGAGGGTGTTGATGACATCGGTGCTCCAGAGGTCATCCTCGGTCATACGCTCGCTGATATCGGCGCGGATGACGATATAGACGGTATTCTCATCGTAATCGTAGCGCTCGGCCTTGTAGTTTGTGAGTTCTTTGAAGACCATGTCATTGAAGGCGTGCTCGGACTTCTGGGAATCTGTCTCCTCAGTGGTAGTAACAACAGTTGTTTCTCCGACGGGAGCTGTAGTTGTGGTGTATCTTACGAGGATATTCTCGTTGGCGTACGGGTCGGTAGTGGTAGTTGTTGCGGTCTCGTCCGAAGTTGTAGTAGTTGTAGTTGTAGTAGTCGTTGTGGTCGTAGTACTTGTTCCGGAGCCTTCAGCGGCAGCAGCTTCCTCGGCAGCCTTTGCAGCCTCCTCGGTCTTCTGCTGGGTGTACTCGCTGTACTTGTTCTTTATCTCGTCGAACTTCTTGAACTTGCCAGCGTCGGTCGATTCGGCGTTTATTTCTTCAACATATTCATCAATGAGGCTGTTGAGTTCGCGGAGTTCATCGCCGTCGAGCTTGTTTCCGTCGCTGTCGGTGAGGCTGATGCTGAGGTATTTTACACGCGCGTAGTTGTCGGTGAAGTAATCCTTGAGCTCGTCCTCTGTGCAGCCGTACTCGCTGTCGATGCCGTAGTAATGGTTGAAAATGTAGTAGTATTTTGAATTGTAGAACACAGCATTGTCCCATGAACCGCCGGTACCGTTTGTAATGATATCCTTAATGGAGGATTCGCCGATACCGTTTTTATCATATACCTCAATATCCTTGCTGGACTTTACAGCGGTCTTGATATTTGAGATATCCTCGGCGGAGAGCTTGCCGCCGATCTTATCGAACTCTCTTTCGATCGCAACGAACTGTTTACAGTAGTCAGTAGCCTTGTCCTGGATCCACTCGTCGGCACTTTTGCCGTCGATAAGGGAATTCTCGATATCGCTGATCTCAGGGGATGTGCCGTTCAGCTCATAGATCTGTTGAGCAGCATCGCTTACTCCGACAAGCTCATAATAGATAAAAATGCCGGCGCGGATGTCGTAGTCGTCAATGGTGAGAGCGTCTCTTGTTGAGCCACCTATAGTGATAGCTTCAGGCGCTTTGCATCCGACAGTGCAGGCTGCGAGGGAGAATGCGGCAGCAGCGGCAGCAAATCTTGTGAAAGTTCTCATTTATAATTCCTCCGATGATACTGTAGAAGTTATAGACAGCTAAGAAAAGTGCCGTCCTTTTCCGGAAAGATTCCAGATACTGTAATATTATACTACATTTTTTTTAGTTTGTCCATAGCAAAATGAAATTTTCTTGTATTTTTCACACTTAATTAAAATTAAAAATATTATTTATAATAATATATGCGGATATTCCTTGACTTATTGCTGTGAAAATGATAAAATAATAGTATATGTTCATTTGTGGAGGTCGGTTATGAAGGTTGAACTTATCGCGCATACTCCAGAGCCGGAAAAGCTTGTTGCAACTGCTGCAAAGCTTTGCTATTCAAGCAGCGGAATCAGCGGTCTCAGGGAGGGGCTTACCGAGGAAAAGACAGAGAGCTTCATAGATATGCTCGTATCTATAGGGCATGAGAGCGTTATGGAGCACGTCAGCTTCACGTTCGGCATAGAAGGCATCTCCCGCGCCTGCTCGCACCAGCTCGTGCGCCACAGGATAGCTTCATATTCCCAGAAAAGCCAGCGTTACGTCAATGAAAGCGGATTTGAGTTCATAACTCCGCCGGCAGTTGAGGAGCTTCCTGAGGCTAAGGCGGAGTTTGACCGGATAATCGCCGATATCACTGAGGGCTATGAGAAGATAGCCGATATGCTTACTGAAAAGCACAAGGCTGAATTCATCAGCGAGGGACTTGACGAGAAGTCAGCCGCATCGAAGGCGCGTAAGCTTGCCAATGAGGACGCAAGGTTCCTGCTGCCGAACGCCTGTGAGACAAAGATAGTGGTCACGATGAACGTCCGCTCACTGTTCAATTTCTTCTGTCACCGCTGCTGCAACCGTGCTCAGTGGGAGATAAGGGCTGTTGCGATAGAAATGCTCCGCCTTTGCCGGCAGGAAGCTCCGCATCTCTTTGCGAAGGCCGGCCCCTCATGCGTTATGGAGGGAAGGTGTCCGGAGGGAAAGATGTCCTGCGGAAAAATGAAAGAGGTAAGGGAATACTTTGCCGCAATGGGCGTTTCCGGAGCAGAAAATGCTTGAATTCAGAGAAATTGAGCTCGGCGACAGGGAAAGGATAAACTCTGCGCTGAAAGCATCGGACAGGCGCGGCTGTGAATATTCTTTTGCAAACAATATGGCATGGCGCAGGCTTGCAGGCTCAAGGATAGCTTTTTACAAGGATTTTTATATATGCTGTGCCTTTGAAACGGAGGACGGTGTTCCGCAGTATATTTTACCGGCTGGCAGCGGCGATATCCGTGAGGTCATCGGAGAGATGAGCAGATACAGCGCCTCTCTCGGCAAGCCGCTCGTTGTCAGAGGCGTTACTGAGGAAATGCTCACGGTGCTTGATGAGCTTTTTCCGGGCGGATTTACGGCTCAGGCTGACCGCGGGAACGCTGATTATATCTACGCTTCGGCTGACCTTATCGCCCTTCCCGGAAGGAAGTACCATGCCAAGCGCAATCATCTTGCGCGGTTCATGGAACAGGAGCATGAGTTCTCGCTGATAACTGAGAAGGACTTCGATGACTGCCTGACCTTTGCCGTTGAGACATACAACAGCAGGAACAGCACAGACCAGCATTCATTCGTTGCTGAGCAGTTTGCGATAAACACATTCTTTACATATTTCAATGAGCTCGGGCTGACCGGCGGAGTTATCCGATCCGGAGGAAGGGTCAGAGCCGTGACGATAGGTGAGAGGCTCAATTCGGACACATTCTGCGTGCATATAGAAAAAGCTGACACATCCGTGAGCGGTATCTATGCGGGGATAAACAATCTCTTTGCATCAGCGGCCGCAGCGGATATGAAATATATCAACCGCGAGGAGGACATGGATATCGAAGGCCTGCGAAAGGCGAAGCTTTCGTATCATCCGGCGTTCCTTCTCAACAAATACACAGTTACATTCAGATGAAAGGAGATCACTATGATCTATGTTTATCTTGCAGACGGCTTTGAGGAGACAGAAGCGGTCGCACCTATCGACCTGCTCAGAAGAAGCGGCAGAAAGGTAGTCACAGTCGGCGTCGGCGACAATATGATAACGAGCTCACACGGCGTAACTGTAGTTACCGACACTATCGCGCAGGAGGCTGCGCTTACGGACGAGCTTGAAATGATAGTTCTTCCGGGCGGAATGCCGGGCACGCTCAACCTCGAAAAATCACCATATGTACAGGCTGCAATAGACTACTGTACTGCTAATGGAAAGTACATCGGCGCGATATGTGCCGCCCCCTCTATCCTCGGGCACAAGGGGCTCCTGAAGGGAAAGAGAGCAGTATGCTACGAGGGCTTCGAGACCCAGCTTGAAGGCGCAGAGACAGGCACTGAGCCTGTTGCTGCTGACGGTATCTTCATCACCTCACGCGGTGCGGGAACTGCTGTGGAATTCGGACTTGCTCTTGTTGAGAAGACTGTATCAAAGGCTGAGAGCGACCGCCTCCGCGCAGCTATAATGTGCTTCTGAAATGGATGAAAAAAAGGAACTGCGGAGGAAGTTCTCTGCACTTAGAAAAGAGCTGAAAACTGAGGTCAGAGACCGCATCATATGTGCAAGAGTCCTCTCCAATGAAAATGTGATGAATGCAGATGTTGTGCTGCTTTACGCCTCATTCCGCTCAGAGGTCAATACATGGGAGCTGGCTGAACAGCTGCTTATGAAGAAAAAAACCGTGGCATTTCCGCGGTGCGGCGAAAACGGAGATATGACCTTCCATATAGTTGGCGGTCTTTCACAGCTCAGGGACGCAGTTCCCGGCAAGTATGACATATGTGAACCGGACAGCTCTCTGCCGCAGCCGGAAGTTACGGGGAAGTCCGTATGTATCGTGCCGGGGCTTGCCTTTACCGAAAACGGCGGAAGGCTCGGCTACGGAGGCGGCTACTATGACCGTTTTCTGGAAGAATTTCCGGGCGTGAAAATAGCGCTTGCATACGAGGGGATGATAGCGGAGGAGCTTCCGCTGATGCCCCATGACATGAAATCAGATATAATTGTTACCGAAGAAAGGACGGTGCTCTGCAATGGATAACGACGATCTCGTCAATAATATTCTGCGCGAGCTTGACAGCAATGAGACAGACGGCGGGGATATGCCCGAGGAAAGCCATACCGAGGCTGAATTTCCTGCTGAGGAGCTGGTCCCTGAGGAGGAGAGCGTGTTTCCGGAGCCTGAGGAAATTGAAGCTCCGCCTCAGGCAAGGCGAAGTGCTCCTGCCGTAAGGACAGCTCCGGTCCGCCGCAGAAAAAAGAAGAAAAAGAAGCAGCGCAGCAGACTGCCGGGCGTGCTGATACTCACTACGCTGATAGTTGCGGTTTCGATCGTGCTCTCTCTCATCATCATTGCATACGGCAAGGATATGCTCGGTATCGGCAAGGATGACACGACGCACCGTATCGTTGTCCCCGAGGGAGCTTCGACCTCTGACATAGCCTATATGCTCAAGGATGAGGGGATAATCCGCTCACCTAAGGCGTTCATATTTTTCTCGCGGCTCAGGAAGTCTGACAGTGCATATATTCCCGGTGAACATTTCATCAAGGAGAATATGGCGTATGAGACTATAATCCAGAAGCTTACTTCTACGGAAAACGGTACGAAGGAGTCGGTGGAGATAACCTTCCCCGAAGGTATGACGCTCGACGATATGGCAGCCCTGCTTGAGGAGAAAAAGGTCTGCAAGGCCTCGGACTTCATCTTTACCTTCAACGGAGGCGGCATGGGCTGTGACTTTGAGGAGAGGCTGAAGAATACCGATAACAGCCTGAAATACCGCCGTATGGAGGGCTACGCTTTCCCAGATACCTACATCTTCTATGAGGATATGGATGTCGAGGAGGTATGCCAGAAGATATACTATAACTTCAACTCCAAGATGACCCCGGAGCGCTATGCCAAGATGGAGCAGCGCAAGATCGATAACAGGAGCATGACTCTTGACGAGCTCATTACCCTTGCCTCTATAGTACAGAAGGAGGCTGCAACTCCCGATACTATGAATATTATAGCCTCTGTTTTCTGGAACCGTCTTAACGACCCTGAGGAATTTGCCGGAAAGCTCCAGTCTGACCCGACCTCGAACTATTCATTGTATATCAAGAGAAATCTTGCGGTAAACAATAAGAGCATGGTCGATTCCTACGACACCTACATCAGTCCGGGACTTCCTCCGGGAGCTATCTGCAACCCCGGTATTGAGGCAATAGACGCTGTACTTGATGCTATCGACACGGATTACAGGTACTTCGCTGCAAATATCTACACAGGCGAGACAAAGTACGCAAAGACCTATGAGGAGCACCTTGCAAACCTCGATGAGATCCATGCCGCTGAGCATGAATACGAGGCGAAAATGGCTGAGGACGAAGCCGCAAAGAAGGCTGCCGGACAGGAGGCGCAGAATGCTCAGTAAGCTTGAAGTTCTTGCTCCTGCCGGTGATGAGGAAAGGCTCGGTGCGGCGCTGAATTACGGTGCTGACGCTGTTTACCTCGGCAGGAAGCAGTTCGGTATGAGAGCATCACCGATGAATTTTGATTTTGACCAGCTTGTAAAGGCAGTCAGCGATGCTCATGCGCGGGGGATAAAGGTCTACCTGACCTGCAATACGCTTCCGCGGAATAACGAGATACCCTTTTTTGAGAGGTTCGTCCGGGAGGCAGTTGAAGCCGGAGTTGACGCGATGATAGTTGCGGATATCGGTCTTCTTGCACTGGTGAAGCGCTATGCGCCGGACATGGAGATACACATTTCCACACAGACCGGAATAGTCAACTACGTTACCGCCCGTGAGCTTTTTGACATGGGGGCAAAGAGAGTAGTGCTTGCCCGGGAGCTTTCTCTTGACGAGATCGCGGAGATCAGGGCAAAAACAAGTCCGGAGCTCGATATAGAGACATTTGTACACGGAGCTATGTGCGTATCTTTTTCAGGAAGGTGTCTGCTCTCGCAGTACCTTGTCAACCGGGATGCGAACCGCGGAGAATGTGCTCAGCCCTGCCGCTGGGGATATCATCTTATGGAAGAAAAGCGCCCGGGGGAGTTTTTTCCGGTGTTCGAGGATGAGCACGGCACATATATACTCAATTCAAAGGATATGTGCATGATAGAGCACATCGACAAGCTTGCTGAGGCAGGAGTGATGAGCCTGAAGATCGAGGGGCGTGCGAAGTCCGCGTACTATGTTGCGGTTGTCACGAACGCTTATCGCATGGCGGTAGATGAGTATTACAAGGACCCATACAATTTCAGGCTGCCTGACTGGATACGCGATGAGGTATACAAGGTCAGCCACAGAAAATACTGCAATGGATTTTTCTTCGGAGTGCCGGAGGAATCCCAGTATTACGAGAACAGCGGGTATATCCGCAATTACGACGTCATAGCGGTAGTTGAGAGCTGCTGTGATGGTATAGTTTACTGTACGCAGCGCAACAGATTTTTCGCAGGCGATACAGTTGAGCTGCTATCGCCGTCGCAGAGACCGGTCGAGATGAAGCTTGACGAGCTGTTTGATGAAAACGGCGAGCGGATAGAGACAGCGAATCACGCGATGATGAAGTTTTCATTCCGTTCTGAGCGGACATTCCCGGCAGGAACAGTGATACGAAAGGCGCAGTAAAAAAAGCCCCTGAGTTTAACTCAGGGGCTTTGATGTTTATTATTGATCTTCCTGTTTCCGCATCTGGAGCCGGATGTCCTCGCCGCGGAATTCGAGACATTTATAGACGGCGACGATACGGGAGACAACGCGCTCGTCGTAGCGGCGCTTTATATCGCTGAAATCGAGGTTAGTGCTGATAATTGTCGGTTTACCGCGGTTGAGGCGGGTGTTGATAATGTTATAGACTGTGGCGTTATAGAAGGCAGTTTCGTACTCTGTGCCGAGGTCGTCGAGGATCAGCAGGTCGGTATCCATGACCATATCTATCATATCTGAGGAATGCTCGCGGCTGAAATTCTCTTTTTCGATATTTCGGAGGATATTGACAGCCGAGTCATAGATGACGCTGTAACCCTTTTCGAGCACCTTATTGGCGATAGCGAGGGAAAGGTGGGTCTTGCCGAGGCCGGTCCTGCCGAACATGAAGATGCTGGGTGAGTTTTCAGTGAACTCCGAGGCGTATCTCTGAGTGAAATCGAATATACGGCTCATCATATCATAGTCCTCGCCGGTGTAGAAGCTGAGGCGGAAGGTCTCGAAGGATGAGAGCCTGAGCTGAGCCTTTTTGTTGAGTTCCTCTGCGTAAAGTTTTCCGCAAAGCTTCCGGAGGCAGCTGCATATCATGCCGTTTGAGTAGCCGGTATCGGAGCATTCGGGGCAGTTGAAGTGTATGTCGAGGTAATCCTTTGGGTAGCCGTTTGAGGCAAGAAGGCCGCGGGCGACCTCCTGAGCCTCGAGGTTGAATTTTCTGAGGCGTTCGATCCTGTCTTTGATATCAGGAGCATTGCTCCCGATGAGGCTGATGAGCTCACGTCCGGCGTTGAAAAGCTCGTTGTTTATCTCGCGTATCTGGGGGAACTTCTCGTTGATCTCGCTGATACGCCGGTCGTTTTCGGCGATAGCGTTCTGGCGCCTGCTTCTGATTATAGCCTCGGCCTTTTCAAGAATATCAGTGTTCATTATTTACCTCTCAGAATTTATTGATTACTGCCTTATATTTTTCAACGTCAGGGTCAGGGGACTGCTGGCGCTGTGAGGACTGGCGCTGTTTGCGGAAGCTTATCTCAGCTTCCCTGACCTGCTGCGTGGTGGTATAGCCTTTTTCCGCCCATGACAAGAGTATCTTGTTGACATAGTCGAATGAGAGCTTGTTGATATTGTCAAGTGTATTCTCATATGCAAGCTTAATGAGCTCGGTGCTGTAGCCGGCTTTCTGCCACTGTTCGATGAACTGGGACTGTTTGGGTGTAGGACTTTTTTCCATCTCGAACATTTTCATGATGATGCCTGAGAACTCGCGGGAGCATTTTAGTCTTTCGACCTCGTTCTGAGCTGAATTGAGGTCGTTGATATCATTTTCAGCCCATGAGCAGGCGATCTTCTCGATATATGAGGCACTTGTCTTGTCTATTTCGACGCAGTAATATATAAGCACGACTATGACCTCGAGCTTTAGTCCGAGGTAATTGTGCATCCAGATGAGGGAATTCTGCTGAGTATGGTTCAGCGAGCCGAGCGCAGACTCCGCGACCTTGAAAAGCTCGGAAATATCTGCTGAGGACTTCATTATATCCGAGATCTCCGAAGGATTTAGGTTCTGCCGCTGTCTTGGGGTGACAGGATCCGCAGCGGATGAGGGTGCTGGCGGTACGGCTGCTGCCTGAGCGGGGGAAGTCGGTTCATTCTGCTGAGCCATTAGCGGCACAGCATCAGCAGCGCTCATTTGCGGGGTAAGAACGTTCACCTGCTGCCAGAACAGGACCGCATCGGCAGCCTCAGCCGCAGAAACGCCTGTATTCTGGGATATTTCCTCATCGGAGCAATTTCTCCCCGAGCATCTGAGCAGATACAGCAGCACCTTGATCTGCTGACCTGTAGCGAGCTTCAGGAAATTATCCGCAACGACAAAAGGGACTCCGAACATAGTTCCCCACACACCGCTGTTAGCTTTATAGTCCACGACGATGACCTCCGAAAAAAATACTGTACCAAACATTATACCACAAAAACAGAAGGTTGTCCACCAGTCAAAATGTACAATCGGAAGGGAAAAAATTGGTGATTTTTTATCCCTCCAGCAGCTTTATTGCAGCGGCATACTTTTCAAGCCTTTTCAGAGCGCGCTCATCCGGCTCACCGGGAAGGCGTGAGATATCTGAATTGTGCCGGAGGTCAGCGAGCTTGACTTTTCTTGCGACAGGATCATTTCTGATACGGCGGATGTAGTCCATATAGTCCTCGCCGTCGGGGTGGGTGAGCAGCCTCACAGCATTCACGACCTCAGGCGGAAACTCCTCCGCAAGCTGCCCGAGTGTGACCGCGGTGTCCTCAGCTGCATCGTGAAGCAGTGCGGCACAGACGGAATACTCATCGTCCATCTGCTCCGCAAGGTGATAGGGGTGGAAGATATACGGCACGCCGGCTTTGTCAAGCTGTCCGTGATGAACGGTATAGGCAATGCTCATGGCCTTTCGTGTGAGGGGAGTATATATCATAGCCTGCCTCTCAGTTCACGTTCGATGAATTCATACAGAGGCTTCCGGACGATGAGGTCCCTGTGTCCGGAGAACCATTCGTATGAACCGCGAAGGACTTCCACCGCAGGAGTTAAGGTATCCATTATCCTCAGCATTTCCGATGTATCGAGAGTATACTGATAATTATAGAAGGGGAAATAGCTCCTCTGCGGCACGTCAGGCGGTACGGAGATGAACTCCGGGATCTTTCCGAGTACGCTGCAGCAGGTATTCACCCATTCCTTTACGGTCATGAGCCTCGGGTCGCCGACGTTAAAAATACGCTGCTCAGGCTGTGAGCGGAGGATAATGCTGATAAACCTGCACATATCGCCGATATCGAAGAACTGGAGCGTCATCGAGCCGTCCTGAGGGATATAGAACGGACGTCCCTGTTCGGCGCACTCAAACACGAATGCCTCACGGTGGAGGTTGTTCATCTTCCCGTAAAGATAGGGCGGCCTGAGTATATAGGCATCCGGAACACGTTCGGTAAGGGCGTTTTCAGCGGCGATCTTGTTGATCCCGTAAGCACCCCAGATAGAATTTTCGCCTGTCGGCTGAGCCTCATTGAACGGCTGAGGGAGCGTTTCCGGATAGACCGCGCTTGAGCTTATCATGATGTAAGTTCCGAAATCCCCGAGAGCATCCAGCAGCTTGCTGATATCGTCTGCATTATACGCAGTAACGTCTATTACAGCATCGAAGCTCATATGCCTGAGCTTATCGCCTGGCTCATGTCTGTCAGCACAGATATGGATAACTCCGGGGAGCTGAGGCCTTGTACCGCGGTTCAGCACATACACATCATGACCCTGACCTGCAAAAAATCCGGCAGTAAACCGGCTTGCGAAAACAGTGCCGCCTGTGACAAGTATCTTCATAGAGACCTCCCATAAATATGATAATATGATTATAGCACAAAATCGGAGCAAAGTCCAGCACATTATATGAACTTTTTCATTTTATGTGCATTTTCTATCGGTGTTACGGCTTTTCTGAAACTTCCGTGAAATCATATAATTGACTTCTACCAAAAATTTCTACCGGATTTTCTACCAAAATCACTCGATTTTGAATTTTCTATTTCGTCCTCAGTTTTGTCACAGTATATTATATAATTATACGGCTGCGACCTGTGACGATTCCGCAATTGTATCATTTTTTATTTTTCTGCTGTCTAACTTCTTAGGCACAGGCTCATCGGTATACGCAGGGGTTTCCTTCTTTTCTCCGAGAACTCTTGCAATGGTTTCAGCCGAAGTGACCTTTGCGTTGTACTCCAGATGACTGTAAAAATCAGCGGCAATATTGAAAGTTGCATGGTCGAACCACTCCTGAATCGCCTTCATTGGAATATCGTTTGCAAGCGAAAGGCTGGCACAGCTGTGCCGAAGGTCATGGAAACGGAGCATTTTCAGACCGTTCTTCTTGATGACCTCGTGGAAGTCGTGCGTTACCGTATTGGGGCTGATGAGCTTTCCATACGGATCACAGCAGACAAAGCCCTCAAACTCGGTGCTGTATTCCTTACCGCCGAGCTTTTTGTAGTGCTTGTCCATTTTCTTCTTTTCAAGAAGCATTTCCTCAAT
>CAMOXW010000253.1 GCA_946629405.1 uncultured Ruminococcus sp. | reverse complement strand
TCACGAATATTTCCCACGACCTCCACACTCCAATGACGGCGATATGCGGTTACCTTGAAATGATGAAGCCGCTTGACAAGCCGGAGCGTATAGAGCATTGCCTTGACATAATCAGTGAGCGCACCGATGCGATGAAGCAGCTCACTGACGAGCTGCTTCAGTATTCCGTGATACCCTCGGACACTGCACTCAACACGGAGGAGCTTTCGCTGAACGAGGTGCTTGAAAGCTGCATACTCGGCTATTACGGCTCACTGAACTCTCGTGGCATAGTCCCGCAGATCAGTATGCCTGAGGAAAAGATAATGCGAAAAACCGACCGTGAGAGCCTTTCGCGTGTGCTGTCAAATCTTATGAACAACGCAATGAAATACAGCGCAGGCGATCTTGAGATATCGCTCGATACTGAGGGAAATATCGCCTTTTCAAATGCCTCACCCGAGCTTTCCGGCATAGACATCGGCAGGCTGTTCGACCGTTTCTACACAGTAAATACTGCGAACAATTCGACCGGTCTCGGACTTTCTATCGCCCGCACGCTGACCGAACGCATAGGCGGAAGTATCTCCGCGGCATACAAAAACGGCAGGCTCACCGTCACGGTAAGTCTGCCGGAAAAACGCTTATAGATCATGCCCACGGGTCAGTGCTCTCGGGCGGTCTTATGTCTGAGAGGATGAACTGCTCCCAGAGGTACCACTTGCCGTCCTTAGCCTTACGGAGCTGAACATATCGGGGACTGTCAGCACCGCCTGAGGACATAAAAAGCTTGGCATAATTCTCCTCAGCATAGCTGTAGGGATTCTCAGTGACCTTTATAGTATACGGCTCAGATGGCAGATAATCGTTGGCAGGTGTCGCTCCGACGAAATAAGAACGCGGAACATAGTCCTTATCCATAAAGCGGTCGCGTATGAACTGAAGGTCGTAGCCGCTCAGCGGGCGCGGACCGCGGAGGAAATTGAGCATATCGAGTGAAAGCTCTTTGTTCTGAGGATAGAAACAGAATGCAAGAACAGTCAGCGCTGCCGTGTCAAACGGCGAGGTGAGCTGTGCCTGCGGGAGAGCCTTGAAGTCCTCCAGAGTTTCAGGAAGCTTCGGAAAAACTACGTCAACGCACTTGTTTGAAGATGTGCTGCTTCCGCCGGCCGGCGCTCCGACGGCTTTTTTAATATTATCGAATAATCCCATAACGATCCCTCCTGTGAAAAATCGAACAAGCCTTTGTACAATTATAACATATTAAGCGCGGCCTTGTCAACTGTTTTTTGCGCGGCGAGAATTTTGACATTCTGATGCAGCTGTGATATAATGTATGTATCCGATAATACAAAACACAGAAGGAGGGGAAGATCGCACGAATAATAAAAAACACAGCTGCTTATTCAGCCTTATTACCGTCCTTCTCCTTCTGACAGCATTCCTGACCGGGGATCTTGCAAAAAGCTCTGATCGCTGTCAGTATTCTGAGCTCTCAGGCAGCAGCAGGATATCTGCAAGCATTGCTGACCGTCTGCACGTTGTCACCTACAACGAAAAAGAATCCACCGCCGAGACTCAGTATATCTCCAGCCTTCAGCGGCACAGCACACACCCGCAATATGAAATGCCGCTTCTCACATACTGCGGCATAAGCTTTTCTGTTTCAGTTCTGCTGCTGTTTATTCTTATAAGAATAATTGAATGCAGAATTGTCCGCAGCAGCAGATTCATCATCAAATTCATTCATGACAAGGACGGATATAAAGGAACTTCTCTGTTTTATTAAAAAATAAAACGGAGGTCATTATGAATATTATTATCATAATACTGTGTGCAGTATTTTTTATCGGAATGCTCTCACTTGACTTTTTCATTTCAAGGGATCTGAGCAGGGAGTCAGACAAACACGTTCCTGAGGATGACAAGGATAAGAGCAGCAGCAAATAAGTATTACAAGAGCCTCGCTTCATTATAAAAGTAAAAGCGGCGCAGTCAGATACATATAAAAAAAGGATCATGAGCCGGTAAGGTATCATGATCCTTTTTCTGAAAGCAATTATTTCAGCTTGCCGTAATCCTCATCCGAAACAGCCTCGCACCATTCAGTGCTGCCGTCCTCGCCCTGTATCTCAAGTGCAAGGTGTGAGAACCATGAATCAGGCGCAGCACCATGCCAGTGCTTGACATTTGCGGGGATATTGACCACATCGCCCGGGTGAAGCTCTCTTGCCTCCCCGCCCCACTCCTGATAGTAGCCTCTGCCTCCGACACATATAAGCATCTGGCCGCCGCCGGTCCTGGCGTGGTGGATATGCCAGTTATTGCGGCAGGCAGGCTCGAATGTAACATTGAAAACAGGCACCTGTTCAGTCGAAACAGCAGCAAGGTAGCTCTGCCCCACAAAGAATTTTCCGTAAGGATTCGGCTCGCCTATCGGGAAGAACAGCGTGTTCTGATACCTGTCCTTGTCAGTCATCGCAGGCGCCTCCTCGTTCCATACCTCCTTTGCAAGCCGGAACACCGCCCAGCCCTTCGGCCAGCCGACATACATGGTGGCGTGTGTGATTACAGCAGCTATCTCCTCTTTGGTAACGCCGTGAGACTTTGCATTCTGCAAATGATACGCAAGCGAGCTGTCAGTGATCCCAGAAGCCATAAGGGAAACGACCGTGATAATGCACTTAGTCTTTACATCTATCGCCTGCTCATTCCACACCTCACCGAACAGCACATCATCATTGAGATGTGCGAACACCGGTGCAAACTCTCCGAGCTGATCTCTGCCTGCTGTCTGTACTATTTTTTCGCTCATGATAAAACCTCCGTTATTTTAATGAAAACGTAACACTGACATTTCCGTCGCCGAGAATGTTCTTCAGCGTGTCCTGTGTGATGTTGTCAATGTGACCGAGTTTTGTGAAATCCCATGTATTGACATCGTAATAGATCGTGATATTATTGCCGAGATACAGGATGATATCGCCCGGTTCAGTTGTTATCCTCTCATCGCAGCGTGGCAAGGTTTCGGGGAGCTCCCCTACCTTTTCAAAGCTGCCGTAGTCGTGCATATCGACCGTGATGCTGCCTTTTTTCAGCAGCTCAGCAAACGCCTGTGCCGAGGAATTTTCAGCAAGTGAGGCAGTCAGGACGTTATCACCGACCGTGATCTGGAGCTTCTGCTCAGCTTTTTTCAAAGGAAGTGACTCATACCATGCAGCAACATCGTCCTTTGATGCGGATACAGCAAAACGTTTTCCAGCGAGCTGCTCCCCGATCGGTACAAGGGCTGCGATATTCTTCTCACTTGTGGATATACCGCTGCTTGCAGAGGTGCAGAACGGGATTACCGTTTTTTCAGAGAGGTCATAGCTTTCAAGAAATGTGTCGATGATGCGCGGTTCCTGTCCCCACCAGATCGGATAGCCGAGGAATACCGTATCATAGCTGTCAAGAGAGCTTATCGGATCAGCTATCTCAGGGCGCACTGACTTGTCATTCTGCTCCTGATTTGCACGGCAGGACGAATTGTTATAGGCAATATCCTCATCAGTATATGGAACAGCAGCCTCGATCACATAGCTGTCCGCACCAGTCAGGTCGATGAGATATTCCGCTATCTTTTCAGTATTACCTGTGCGTGAGAAATACACAACGATCGTATCGTCAGACGGAGTTTCCGAGGGATTTTCCATTACCCTTCGCCTCATCAGGCACAGGTCGAAAACGTCCCACCTGCCGTCACTGTTAAGATCATATTGCCTGCCGGTCAGGTCAGTTTCCGTCGGTCTCCCAAGAAGATAATCCTGCAGTTCCTGTACATCCCCGATGGTATAGACAATGCTTTCAGTCGCAGCAGAAACGGCATCCGCCTGCTCCGGCTCATCAGCACGAAAGCCTGCGCCGGAGGAAACTGTGATACCTGCAATGAGAACTGACAAAAGCTTTTTCATTGCCTCACTCCTTACAGCTTTCCGCCAAATACCGGGAAGAAACTGTGTGCGCCATAGTTTTCGATATGGTCGATGTTTTTAAGCATATCCATATCCTCGTCCGAGATGACAAAATCAATGTCCGCATTGTTTTTCATATGCTCTGGATTTGCAGTTTTCGGCAGAACGATCATGCCGAGCTGAATGTCAAATCTTATGCAGAGCTGTGCCGCGGTAACTCCGTACTTTCTCGCCGTTTCCGCGATCACAGGATTCTTCAGTGCTTCACCGTGTGCAACGGGAGAATATGCCTCCATTACGATGCCTTTTTTCGTGCAGTAGTCGATAAGTGCAAGCGGAGAATTTGAAATATGGCAAAGCACCTGATTGACCATAGGCTTTATCTCAGCCGTTTCCCAAAGACTTTCAATATCCCCCTCAAGGAAGTTGGAAACACCTATCGCAAGAAGCTTTCCAGCCCTGTATGCGTCCTCCAGAGCCCTCCACGCTTCACGGTTGCCCTCGGTAAAGCGGTCGTCGGACTGATTAACGAGCGCCCACGGCTGAGGGCTGTGTATTATCATCATATCGAGGTAGTCCAGACCAGTCCTGAAAAGCGTTTCGTCAATACCTGCCGCTGCGGACTTGTAGTCCTTATGCTCAGCAGCGACCTTTGAAGTCACGAAAATATCCTTTCGGGCGATACCGCTTTCACGCACTCCTTCGCCTACGCCGCGCTCATTGCCGTAAGCCTGAGCAGTGTCGATATGACGGTAGCCGAGCGCAATGGCAGATTTTACTGCGGCTGATACCAAGCTGTCATCTATCAGCCATGTACCGAGCGCAAGCTGCGGGATCTTCACCCCGTTTGATAATGTGAGCATCTTGTCATACATAATAATTACCTCCTTCTATATTTTCTGCGAGCCTGTTGACCAGACGTGCTTTTCATTCTTATTTGCCGGCTTATTCTGCGCCATTACACCTGCGAGAGCATGAGGTACATAAGGTTCTTCAAGATACGCGATCTCCCCGGCAGTCAGCTCGACATCGACCGCACTTGCAGCTTCCTCGATATGGTGAAGCTTAGTTGCTCCGACCACGGGTGATGTGACCTTTGTGAGCAGCCACGCAAGTGATACCTCTGACATGGAGAGCCCGCGTTTTGCGGCGATCTCCGCAACTCTCCATATAATGACCTCGTCCTGATCTTTGGTAGCATCGTATTTGAATTTAGCGTAGCTGTCCTCCTCGGCACGCTTTGAAGTTTCACCGGGAAGCCGGGAAAGTCTGCCGCTTGCAAGGGCGCTGTATGGGGTCAATGCAATGTTGTCCTCCGCGCAGAGCATAGTCATTTCACGTTCCTCCTCACGGAAGATAAGATTATAATGTCCCTGAACGCTCACGAACCTCGGAAATCCCTCTTTTTCAGCAAGAGCATTAGCCTTTGCAAGCTGCCACGCATAGCAATTGGAAATACCGATATAACGTGCTTTTCCGGCTTTGACAACTCTGTTCAGACCGTCCAGGATATCATAGACCGGCGTATTCCAGTCCCACATATGGTATATATACAGGTCAACATAGTCCATTCCGAGGTTTTCAAGGCTTTTGTTTATCATGCGCTCAATATGCTGCTGACCTTTTATCCTCGCTTCGATATCAGCAGGAGTTCTCGGCAGGAATTTTGTAGCGACTATCACCTCGTCACGCTTTGCAAAGTCACGCAGAGCTCTGCCGACATACTGTTCGCTCGTACCCGACTGATAGGCGATCGCCGTATCATAGAAATTCACTCCGAGCTCAAGCCCACGCCTTACTATCTCACGGGAATGTTCCTCGTCTATCGTCCATGAATGCTGACCGTTCTGTGGATCGCCGAACCCCATACATCCCATACAGATCCGTGAAACGTTCAGGTCTGAATTTCCAAGTTTAGTATACTTCATCTTTTCCCTCCTAACAACTGCATTGCACAGGAAAATACAATATCATAAATGCTGTGCATCTGAAAGTCGAGCTTTGCCTCGCGCATAGCATCAAGCTGCTTCTGCGTTGCCACAGCATACGGATAAACGCCGAACAACAGCGGAAAGAATACGAATATAAAGCTCTCGCAGTCCGTGTCCGGGAAGAATTTCCTTACACACCCCCTCATCGCATCAAGAGATGCACCATATGCGACCTTGAACTCCGTCAGCCTCTCCGGTCTGGAATGCTCCTCCATATCATAGTGATTCATAGCAAGCAGTTTCAAAAGCTGCTGTCGTTTTTCAAGAGAGTGAGCAAGCGCGGATGAAAACTCATCAGCAGTCATTGCAGTATTTTCCTCAGAAATAGAGTTCAGCTCAGCCGCCCAGAGCTCATATTCACGCTGCATCAGGGCGAGGAAGATCTCCTCCTTCGTCTGAAAATAGTTATAAATTGAAGTTCTTGAGAAGCTTGTCTCCACGCTTATCTCTTTGAGGGTGATGTCCTTGAAGCTCATGGTCTGATAAAGTTTTTCGCAGGCTTTCACGATCTCCTCACGGCGTGAAGCGGTCAGTTCTGGGGAACCCTTTGGCATAATGCTGCCTCCTTTCGCGTTCTGACGTTATGTCACCATAGATATTATAGCACTATTCTGACATCGTGTCAACAAGGTTCAGGCTATTTCTGAAATTTCGTTATATTGAACAATTCAGCGTTATCGGATTTATAAGGTCCGACAAAAAGCTCCCGGGTCACTCCGGGAGCTTTAAGTTACTTCTGCTTCGCGCGGATCTCCTGTTACATGAGCCCGCCGGTAAGCATTTCTCTCCCCTTCGCCCTGACAGCCTCCTCAGGGACAAGTCTGCATCCACAGCAGGCAATTCGTCAATCCACGCTCCGTAGGACCCGGTATATATCCCCATATCCCGCCGCATGAGCCTTAGTTTTCCGGAAGATAAAAGAAAAAGCTCCGCACTGATGCAGAGCTTTTGACGTATTGAACGCCTGATACTTCCGACGTTTCCATATCACGAATCGAAGAAATGCTGACCGTCAGCAGTGATGAGCCTTTCTGTCTTAGGATACTTAAATATTGCAGGATTTCCGGCGTTTTCAGCAAGGTATCCGGCAAATTCTGCTGCATACCACTTTGCCATATTGAGGTTATGCATGAGGTAATGGCCGCAGTTCTCCGGAGCAACACCTGGTACCTCCTCAACACCCTCGACTGACCTGAACGCTCTCAGGAGAAGATCGTATATCTCCTGAGAAGGACGGCTGCCCTTGAGAATAAGATAAAAACCTGTGAGACATCCCATAGGTCCCCAATAGATGATCTCATTCTTCCAGTCAGGGTCATTTCTGAGGAAGGTGGCAATGATGTGCTCGAGCGAGTGCATTGCAGCAACATCTATTGCAGGCTCTCTGTTGGGTTTTTTGAGCCTTATGTCGTAAGTAGTGATAACGCCGCTGCCCACCTCATCCTGACGGCTAATGAAAATGCCGGGGACAATAGCAGTATGGTCAACGGAAAAGCTTGGTATAAGATCCATATTCAGCAACTCCTTAATATATGTTGTTTTTGAAATTATAACACAATTTTGCAGCAATGTCAAACAAAAGAGAAAAAAATATGATAGTTCATAAAAGTATACCGATTATTCCTATCGGATTTGGTTATTTCAGAACACTTTGGTAAGCCTTCGCTAACATTCAACGTACCGTCCTTCCCAAAAAATAAGCCGCGAAGCTTTCTGCTCCGCGGCTGTCCATATCATTCCGCCTTGAAAACATATCTCAGGAAGTTGTACATATGCGGCTTTACAGTTTCATTGCCGTGATCACCCTGAGGAATGATCTGCCATAGGTGCTGAACACCATTGCCAGTGAGAGCATTATGATAGCTCTCAGGATAAGTGCCTACAACACCGTCGTTCTGTGCTGCGGAAATAAGTATCATTTCGGGCATTACAGAGGGCTTGAATTCGCTTTCCTGTTTGAGGGAACCCTCATGCGTCATGAAGGTATCTACAGTCGGGAAGATACCGGGAGCGGCACAGGCGCTTCCGACGTAGCCGTAATTCTGCGAATGAGTGATACCGCAGTAGAGTGCCTCCCTGCCTCCGAGGGAAAAGCCGGTTATCGCAGTGTTTTCCCTGCCTGTCTTAATTGAATAATGCTGCTCCATATAGGGCATGATGCTGTTTTCGATATCCTCGCGGATGAGGTCATACATACGCATTGTCTCCTGGTTGAACGCCATGGGATTGCCCTGTCCTGTGAGCATAGACGGGCAGACGATTATCATTTTTTCAGACTTGCCGTCCGCAATAAGATTGCCGAGCATCGTCTGTACTCCCATCCGCGGCATTGAATTGTGATCTCCGCCAATGCCGTGCAGGACATAGAGCACGGGATACTTCTCGTTTTCGCTATATCCGGGAGGAAGAATGACTGTCATGCTTTTTTCGCAGTTTCCGTCCTCAGAGAAATACTTTACGACCTCGGACTTACCATAGTCAACACCGCTGCGGCTGTTGAAAAAGCTGTCCGGGGCATTGATCTGCATATCATTTGAAATAGTGTCCATATAGTTACCGTTGGGAGTTTTACCTGTGGTTGTAGTAATGGTAGTAGTTGTGGTCGCAGACGTAGTTGTCTTAGAAGCAGTCTCCTCGAATTTCTTTGATCTTCCAAGAAGGAAGTTTGCTATCTGCACCATATCGGCGATCGTATAGTCACCGTTTCCGTCAACATCTGCAGCCTTCAGCAGCTTCTTGTCGTTTATGCCGGTCGAAAACTTGCTGACGTAGGTCTTTCTGGCGATGATCATATCAAATACGTTTATAATTCCATCGAAGTTGAGGTCACCCGGTATCACCGAAACATCAGGGGAACCTGCTCCGGCTATGACCGTTCCGCTGACTGCTGCTGCGATATCGTCGACATAGAAGTCAATTCCATCGTCGCCCTCTGTCTCGACATAGATATAGCAATTCTTCGCGCCTTCTGGGATAGTGAAGCCTGTGTTGGATAGCTGTGTCCATTCGCCCTTTGGAACGGTCTTAGTGTCGATCTTCTTGTACACTGGTTCGCCGTTCGCATCGTTGTACTGGAGAGTGAAGTGGAAGGTATTTGTCGGCTCACCGGAGGAATATTTCACGTTTGCTGAGAAGCTGTAGCTTTCGCCCGCCTTGAATTTATAGCCAAGATTTTTGCCTATACCGTTCCATGAAGCCGTTCTTCCTGAAACAAAGGCTGATGAACCTCCTGCATAGGACTCATCCGAAGTATATGATACCTTCGCCGCGCCTCTGCCGGACCAGCCGTCCGTACTGTTTTCAAAGCCATTACGGAAGAAGTAGGTGCTGTCTCCGGAGGAAGCGCCGCCGGGTCCGCTGAACTTCCACCAGTCAACGTTCAGCAGATAGGTATCGGAGCCCTTGAACACGAAGTAAAGGTCATGCTCACCGTTTGCACCTGAAACATCGCACGAGACCTCCTCCCAGCTCTGCCATCCGCCTGTTCCGGAGACCCTGCATAAACCGACTACCGGACCTGTTTTGGAATCAAGATGTATCTCTATATTTCCGCCATTGCTCGCAGAAGCAACACTTGCAGTGAACTTGTCAGCGCCCTCTCCGAAGTCAACTCCGCTGACCTTGATATAGCTTCCGTCACCGATATTTCCGATGTTCAAGCCGCCCTCGCTGCATTTCTCAGTCTTTACGCCCTCACACCAGCAGATAGTTTCAGCCTCAACTCTTACAAACGGGTCAAGCGCCTCGAGTTGTTCAGGACCGGAGCTTGTGGATGGAAGATTCGGTATTGAGCCGTCCGAGTTAAATGTGAACTCCTCGCACGCCGCACTGCGGTTGAAAACGCCTCCGCCGGGAATACCGTTCATGTGGTAGAAGTAGTACGAATGATCCTTGTAATCGACAATGCCGCCGTGAATGGTATAGCAGTTTGAGCCCTTTTGTATCTGTCCGCGGTAGGTCCACGGACCGGTCGGCGACGGACCTGTCGCATAAGCCATGCTCTCTCCGGAATCCTTCCCGACAAAAGCCGCATAGACAAGGTAGTAAAGGTTATCATGCTTGCATATCCACGGACCCTCGCCGTAAGCGCAGGTCCTTTTGTCATCGGAATTTGCAGCTGTATGCGGACCAAACGCCTGCTCTGTCATATCGAATGACTTTATCTCGCCGTCAAGTGTTATCATATCGTCCTTCAGCTTGACGTAATAGCAGGTCGGATTGCCAAACATCAGCCACGCCTGACCGTCATCGTCGATCATAACGGTCGGGTCGATGTAGTTCCAGTTAGGACCGCAGAGGGGCTTTCCGAGAACGTCCTTGTAGGGTCCCTCCGGGCTGTCAGCCACAGCAACGCCTATGGCTCTTCCGCCGCCGGACTTGTTTGTTGTGGTGAAGTAGAAGTAATACCTGCCGTTGCGCTCGATGCACTGTGAAGCCCAGGCATCGTTTGCACCGCACCATGAAAAAGAGGTATCCTCCAGTATCCTGCCGTGGTCAGTCCAGTTCTTCATATCCTTTGTAGAGAAACACTGCCAGCCGGTCATTTTGTAGAAATCGTTGTCGCCGTCACGGTCGCAGCCTGTGAAAACATAAAGCTCATCCCCGAACACAACAGGAGCAGGGTCAGGCGTAAAAGAAGTCTGTACAACAGGGTTCTCAGCAATTGCGGTCTCCGGGATCGTAATACTGAAAGCTGAAGCTGCGGTCACAGCAGCAATAGCTGCCGAAAGAATCTTCTTCATAAGATTTCCTCCCAGATATATGATGATATTATGAACATTATATTTATTTATACAGATATCTTATCACATTAAAGTTTTCTTTACAACCTATAATTTGCATAAACGGTGGACGTTTTATATATTTTTATCGAATATTCATCATAACTTTTCAAGATGTACTGTTTTACTGTAAGTAATAAACAATAACAAGCTCCCTGCCGGACATTCAGCAGAGAGCTTGAAAACTATGTACATATCAGGTATATCATTTTGTGCCATAAATCCATATGATACAATAATTTATGGCTGACAGGGGTATAACAAATCGGAGGAGCTTGATACCCATAGATAATCAGGAGCCTTATAAACGGCTGTTTTCAGCCGTTAACAGTGTTTACAAGCATTTTTCGCATAACGCAAAGGTCGAACACGTTGAGCTTATCGTCCTTGCACAGGTCGGCAGAATTCCAGTCTGAGATAACTGCATCAGGATATGCAAGCAGCCATTTCTGGAACAGCACCAGGTCTGCAACGCCGAATTCGCCGTCACCGTTTACGTCTCCGGCAGTGACCGAAGGTTCAGATGCCGGCTCTGTGACAGGTTCGATAACAGGCTCGGATTTCCCGCTGTTTTCGCACCTCATACGTCCTGCATATTGCAAAACGCTCTCTTTAGCCTCATCGGGTGACTGAGCGGTATAGCTGTAAATATCGAGATCAAAGTTATCATAGTCATCACCGCCCTCAATGAGGTTTGCAATCCGGGGAGCATCACTGCGACTGTCGATGATCCTGTATGCAAGTCCCTCATCAGGAGCACAGTCTACGAACTTGTCGTTGTAGGACTTGATAGTGCCGGAATACTGATCCTTGCCCATATTTATGGCATATAGTGGCGAATTGGAATTTTCAAAATAGTTGGACTCGGAGAATATCTTTGAGTTATAGGACGCACATATGCCATACTCGCCGTTCTGAGAAAAATAGTTGTTGAATGAATGGATATGAGCATTTCTCACGCGGGGATTTCTTGACTGGGTATTGTTAAACCAGTTATGGTGGTAGGTTATGAAGTCCTGTATCTGATCAGCACGTCCGCCAACGAGAGAAGTTTTGTGGCATTCCCTGAATTCATTGTAAGAAACAGTAACATAGTTTGACCACTTCATATCAACCGAACCATCGCCCTCCGCCTTGTCAGCATCAACGTGACCTCCGCCCGCAAAGGCGTTATATCCTTTCTCGATAGTATTGTTATGCACCCAGATATGCTCTGAGCGGATATCGATGTTACCGGTCATAGAAATACCGTCGTCAGGGTAATTTCCCAGCCACAGATTGCGGACCTCACAACTTGTGCAGCGCTTCATCTCGATGCCCCACTCGATAAGATCCGTATCGTCGCCGATACCTTCAATAGTCACATTTGAGCTGTTCTGGAGATAAAGCATATTGGAGCCATCGTTATGACTTCCGTCGTTGGGGACAGTTCCGGCAGGGACGTCCAGTCTGCCCACAAATCTGAACAGAACGTTCTTGGGCTTGGCACTGAAAAATATGTTGTAAAGTCCCACCTTGCCGTTGTAGGTAATAGTGTCCTTGTTCTCGTTGGTGACGTAAATAACCGTGATATCTGGTTTGAGCGTACCGTCGTCATTGTAAGCGCCGATTCCCTCAAAATTATAATGAGCGTAGCCTGTACGATCAAACGCGGATGTTCTCACACTGCACTCAGCAGAACCATTGTCACCGGTTATTCTAAGTGTGTAGGACGTATTGCCCTTCAAGCCGGGAATATCAACTCTTTCGCCTCTTATAAGCTCGGTGTCAACAGCCGTAAAGTCGCTGCTGCCAGCTTCTGCATAGCTTACGCTGATGTTCTGACCGATAATGCTGCTGTCCCATTCAGCATAAGCCGCCTCGAACCAGCCTCCGCAGAGCGTTATAGCTTCATTTGATGCGGAGACTGCTGTGATATATTCAGTGCCCTGAGCAAATACTGCTGCCGGCTGCATGAAAGTCAGCTGAGTCGCTGCGAGAACAGCTGCTGCGAGCACCGATGCCTTTTTTCTGAATCTGATATTCATAATGATCCCCCTTTTTGTTTTATCATATCAATATTCAGAAAAAAAGTAAATGATAATTTGCGCTCAATACTTGAACGATCGTGCTTTTATAGGGAGAAATGCCCCCGAATAACCGAGGGCATTTCAATAAAAGCAAAACCTTCTATAAATGGTGCTTACATTTTTCAAGGCAAAAATCCATATATTAGCCAATGAATCCATGTCTTTATCCGGTATTTCATCATCTTCATTACGGCGCTGCCCGGACAATTCACTTTAAGTCTGTTATCAGCTTTCTCATAACGATCATATCGAACACATTTATTCTCTCATCTTCGCACAAATCTCCCGCTTTCCAATCTGTAAGTGAACCTTTTCCAAGGAGGAATTTCTGCATCATCACAAGGTCTGCAACATTGAACTGCTTGTCGGCATTCACGTCACCTTTGATATGCTCCGGCTCATTGAACGGCTCAAGAATGAACTTCTGACCGTTTCCGCCCCAGAACTCCCACTGGCAGATATTAGCACCGTCCTCCAAGCTGATATTATATACATCAATGCAGCGTACACCGCCTGAGCTAACTGTCATGAACGAGTAGGAACCGTCCGTATTTTCTATTAGTCTGAACCTCTGCGCTGCACTGTTGTCCGAAGGCAAAACTGCGATATTTGCACCGTCCTCAGATGAACCATTAACTACTGTCAGTGCATTTCCGCTGTCGTCAATTATGGAGTATTCGCCGTTCCCCACACTTTTTATATTCCACGCCTGTGCCGCTGACTGAATAACATTTCCGTCTTTTTCACTGATATACAGTCCGCTGTTTACGCTGCGGAGAGTATATTTTCCCTCGTCGATAGTTACAGGCTCGGAGATGTCGTCAGCTGCATTGTATGCAGTCCTTTTGCTGCCCCAGACACAGGTGTTATTGCCCGTTGCTGTAAATGTCATGCGGACTGTCTGAGCTGCGGATTCATCAGCCTGAACCAGAAACGCTCCCTTGTAAGTAACTCCGCCGAAATTCAGCGACATATACGGACTTCCTGCCGCCATAGACCATGTACCTGTGATATAGCCGGATATCGTGCCGTCACCGTTCAGTGTGATAGTATGTGGCTTCTCTACATCTGCACTCTGCTCGTTTACAAATTTCTGATCGAGAGTGTGGAAGATAAAGTCGTAATCTCCTGTGACCGCTGTCATTGAATGTCCATTTGCGGAGAGCGACTCGCCGGAATACTCATAGGGAGCAGCAGTTGGCCAGCCGTCCTGATTCATTATCATCTGATGAACTCGTACCTCATGTGCGCCCCAGTTGTCATCGAACTTTGTGTGATAGATGACATAGAGCTTTCCGTCATCGTCCATTAGTGCGGAGTTGTGTCCCTGAGCCTTGAACGGCTTTGCATTGCATTCCCACTGATAATTGCTCATAAGACGTTCGCCGATCGTTCCGCCTATATTGTCGCCGCCGCGAGGATAGATCGCACTGTTGCCGTTCTGGTCAACATAAGGGCCGTCGGGTTTTTCACTGCGGAAAACACGCATATTATATCCGCCGTTGGAATTGAAAAATCCATAGGACATGAACAGATAGTAGTAGCCCTTATCGCTGCCCGGAGCTTTCATGTATTCAATGTAAGGGCCTTCGCCGGAAACGAAATTACCGCCGGCTGCCTTCTTTCCCATGTAAGCGT
>CAMOXW010000252.1 GCA_946629405.1 uncultured Ruminococcus sp. | reverse complement strand
GTCTTATGATCCTCTCAGTCCTGCCGTCATCATACTCGACCTCAGCGAGGGATCTCTGATACTGCTCCATAAGAGCACGAGGGTCATTTACAGGGGAGCCCTTGCTCCTTTTATTGTTATCCATATATCATTTTCCCTCTTTTCGTCAGAATCTGAAATAAAGGAACGGATTGTTCGTAGTATTTATAAGGAGTATCGAGCTTATCAGCAGGATACCCACATTGCATACCGTGGAGCACACTCTAATAAAGTAATCCGAGCTCGGAGCTTTGGTAGCGGCTTCTCTGATCTTTGGCAGTATAGGTGTTGTGAAAATAATTGCCACAAGGAACAGCCAGATGTTTCTCATAAACAGGTTCTGGGTAACAGGGTCTGTCAGACCGCCGCCGTTGAGACCCACAAGTCCCTTGAAGAATGCACCCAGCGCCTTGAAGTTCTCGAAATAGAAAATTCCGAAGCCTAAGAAGATAACCACCTTGGTATAAAGGTGAGCCTTCCACGGAGCAAGAGCCTTCATTCTCTTCTTTCCTATCTTCATTTCCATGAAGATGAAAAGCCCGTAGTAAAGTCCCCATACGATGAAGTTCCAGCTTGCACCGTGCCAGAGACCCGTACAGAACCAAACAAGGAAGAGTCCGCCGTACTTTCTTCTCTTTCCGAAGATAGGCAGATAAAGCAGGTAGTCACGGAAGAACGAGCTGAGAGAGATATGCCACCTCTGCCAGAACTCGGAAATGGACTTGCATATGAACGGATACTTGAAGTTCTCATCAAAGTGGAAGCCGAAGATCCTTCCAAGACCGATAGCTATATCCGAATAGCCCGAAAATTCAAAGTAGTGCCAGAGTCCTACAAGCACTGCTCCGTACCATGTTCCGAACACTGACAGCGAGAAAATACCGCTGTATTTATTATCAGCCTCTCCGAAGAGCGCTGTTACTATTGTGCTTATATTGTTAGCGATTATTACTTTCTTTCCAAGGCCTAAAATGATTCTTGACATACCGTCAGAGAAATCCTTGACGGTAGTTCTTCTGTTGTCGATCTCATCACCGATAACCGAGTAACGCACGATCGGTCCTGCAACAAGCTGAGGAAACAGAGATACATACATAAGAAAGCGGAAGAAGTTTTTCTGTGTTTTTACGTTGCCCCAGTAGCAGTCTACCGTGTAGGAGATAGTCTGGAACGTATAGAACGAAATTCCTATCGGAAGTGCAATATGCGGAACATGGATCTTTGTGCCTGCAACCGCATTTATATTCTCAACGATAAAGCCTGTGTACTTGAAGCCTATCAGTATTCCCAGATTGAATATCAGCGACCATGCAACCGCTGCCTTTGCCTGCCATTTATCCCGATGCTTGTCTATGACAATACCGTTTACATAGTCCACAAGCGACGATACTATAAGTATTGACACCCATACAGGCTCGCCCCATGCGTAAAATATCAGCGAGAACACAATGAGTACAGCATTTCTGAACCTAGGGTTCTTCGTTATAAAATAGCATATCAGACAGACCGGCAAAAAGAAATAGATAAAAAACAGATCCGCAAAAACCAACGTCAAGACTCCATTCGCTAGATTTTCATATAACCTCATATTACAGCCGTGTTTGCGAAAACGTTTAAGTTCGCGCCGACACAAACCGACACAAATACATTCTAACATATTCCCCGAATAATGTCAATGAAATTTTCAACGTTTTACAGTTCAATTTTTTGTACACAAGTAACAAACCGTCTTCAAAACCGTCACTGAACTTGAAAAACAGCGCACTCTGTGATATAATTCTACTGTTACTATTATAAAGGAGAACGCATATGCCTGACATCAAAAGCTTCAAAGGCCACATTTTTGACCTTGACGGAACACTGATAAAATCAAATCACGTCTGGAATGATGTAGATATACAATTTCTCGGCAAAAGGGGAATAGCGGTCCCCGAGGACTACTCAAAGGCTCTGTCCGTCATGAATTTCGATCAGGCGGCAGCGTACACAAAGGAGCGTTTTTCCCTGCCCGATGATACCGACAGCATCAAGAATGAGTGGTTCGATATGGCACTGTATCAGTATTCCCACGTTATTGAGCTTTATGAGGGCATTTATGACTATCTTGCAGAGCTTCATAAAAGCGGAAGGCTGCTGGCTCTCGCTACTGCCTCTTCACCCCTGCTTTATACTCCCGTGCTTGAAAGAACGGGCATTTACGGGTTTTTCTCCGCTTTTGTGACTACGGAGAAGGTCAAAAGGGGCAAGGGCTTTCCCGATGTGTACCTCAAAGCCGCCGAAGAGCTGGGGCTCGCCCCCGAGAACTGCATAGTCTACGAGGACATCATTGAGGGAATACGGGCGGCAGGCTCGGCGGGCTTTCACACGGCTGCCTGCATAAACGGCAATTATCCCGATGATGAGGATATGAAAAAGTGCGCAGACTATATCTTCCGTGACGGAGCAGGCACAACTGATTGAGTTCGGTTTTAAATTCAGGCACAAGCTATGGAAAATACGGCTATTTTTGAAAAAATAGCCCCTCAGCTATTGACAATTTGACGCAAAAGTAATATAATTATAAAGTGAATGTGATTTTTAGGGGCGAACTATGCCCGTAAGAAAAACGGGGCGGTTTCGCCTGAGGATATAGGAGGATAAAAAGTGCGAAAAGTAAAAAAGCCCGTCTTTTTTATTGTGGTACTGTGCATTGCGGCTTTCGCTTACCTGACCTTTGCAGGTGTGCATACATACTACGGTGATATAAAGACGGATTACATCAAGGGCGTTGACACTATCCGCTGGGGTATTGATATCCAGGGAGGCGTAAACGCAACATTCCAGCCTGCTGATGACTATAAGGCTAAAAAAGACGAAATGGACGCCGCAAAGGCCGTTATCGAGCAAAGACTGGTCAGCATGAACGTTACTGACAGCGAGGTCTATGTAGACTACAATAATTATAAGGTCATAGTATCGTTCCCGTGGCAGGCCGATGAGGTCGATTTCGACCCTGAGTCCGCTGTATCGGAGCTTGGCGAGACTGCTCAGCTTACCTTCAGAAAGGGTACTGAGGAGACAGGCGAGGAAGTTCTTACAGGTAACGATGTAAAGAAGGCTGAGGCAGTTCAGAGACAGAACGAGTCCACAGGAAACATCGAGTATCTTGTAAGCCTTACCCTCAAGGAAAGCGGCAAGGAAGCATTTGCGGCTGCAACTACCGAGCTTGCAGGAAACGGCAGCATCTCTATCTGGATGGACGAGGACTGCATTTCAGCTCCGAACGTAAACTCCGCTATCACTGACGGAAAGTGCGTTATCGAAGGTAACTTCACCTATGAGTCGGCCAAGAGCCTTGCTGACAAGATCAACGCAGGCTCTATCCCCTTCAAGCTTGTTACTACAAGCACAAACATCATCTCACCTACACTCGGTGAGGGCGCAAAGAGCGCAATGCTCCTTGCAGGTGTTATCGCATTCGGAATTATCGC
>CAMOXW010000251.1 GCA_946629405.1 uncultured Ruminococcus sp. | reverse complement strand
AGCTGTTTTGGCTTCATCTTTAAGATCGTACTTGTCCTTGTTCGCGATGTATTGCAGTATTGCAACTGCATCAGCAACCGTTACCTTCCCGTCAAGATTAGCGTCTCCTGCCTTGCGCATAGGTCTGACTGTCGTTGCAGCAGAGGTCGTAGTTGATGTAGTAGTGGCTTTTGTTGTAGTAGTCGCTTTGGTCGTTGTTGTTGTCGCTTTTGTCGAGGTGGTGGTGGTTGCTTTAGTTGTCGTAGTGGTCGCCTTTGTTGTAGTAGTGGTCGCTTTTTTTGTCGTTGTAGTAGTCGTTGTAGTAGTTGTTGTAGTCTTATGCGGAACTGTTGTTGTGGTATATACATCGGGCTTCGGGTCCTCTGTGAGCTGCTTTATCGTGATGTCAAAGTATTCATCATAGGCTGTGTGAGGTATCACTTTGCCGTAAGGTGTATCAGTATTGTAAGGGATGACCTCGACCGTGCATGAATACTCAGTATCTCCGAGCTTGAACCTGTGCTCACCGTCAGCTCCGAATACAGCCTCGCCCTTTGAATTGGATATTCTCATTTCATAGTATCTGAACGGGTCGATATACAGGTTAAGCCCCGATATGCGCGGGCACTTTGAAAGCGGTATCTGTTCAAGATATGTTTCAGGTTCGGTCTCTTCATAAGACATAAAGTCGATGAAATTGCATTCGCCGATCTTACCCTTTTCGCCCATTTCAATGTGGAGCGCACCCTTTGTCTCATCGTGAAGGAAAACGAATGAGATACCCTCATAGAAATTCTTCGGATCAGTTACGACTTCGACTTTATTATGCTCACCTGTATAGAACGCCATATAGTCGTATAGATATGAATCCTGGATCTTGTCATAGTTTCCGTTTATGTCACCTGCGCACTGCATAAATACAGTGGAGGTATTGTCGACAATATAGTAGCCCTTGTTGTCATCCGAGTGCACAGGCCTTACAACATTTGCTGCGTGTCCCGGCAAATGTACACAAAGGAGATCACGGTCCCTCGCAGCGATCTCATCGCCGATGCTCAGCCTCGAGAGCATATCGAACTCATATGCCATACCTCCGCATACACCAGAATGGAAACCGAGAGCAGAAGTCGGAGAAGTCATAAGTCCGCTCATTTCCGAACTCTTTGACCGGTCTTCGTTATAAGTATAAAGCACTGAATACCTTGTATTGGTACGGATGAAGTTTGTTATCTTCTCCATTTTCTGTATATTATTGAGCGAAGGGTCATCTAAGTTGTATTTTTCTATTGCCTCCCTGGCATACATCTGTCCCACGATGTACTCATACTTAGACTGTCCAAGAGAATTGAGGAATTCAAGCTTACCATTCAGATTCGGATTTTTCTTATACTCACTCTCTGCGATCATATAGCAGTCAATCTTATCAGGCATAGCCTCGAATTTTACACCCTCTATACTGACAAGCTCGCGAAATTTTTCAAGATCGTCCGAAGTGGAGTAGTATGCCTTATCAATGGAGTCGTATACGTAGACTTCGCTCACTTTTGGGGCGGTACCGAATGCGGATTTGGCGACATCTTCAAGATTTGTGAAATCGATGTAGACAGTATCCAAGGATTCAATATAGCTCTCCCTCAGTGCTGAATTACTTATCTGACGAATCGAGTGAGGAAGCTTGACCGTGGTCAGCTTTACCTCGTCTGTCTCATAATTTTTAGTTATCGGTTTATATTTTTCGCCAATGACTGTTACTCTGTAGCCATCGAGCATTTCAGGTATCTCAAGGGTATCGTGACTTTTAATCCTGTTCTGTTCATCCGAATCAGATACAGCAGAAATAGTACACTCCCCATCTATCGGGTAATCAGGCATATATATGAATGTGAAATCTCCTACCTTGACATCACGCCATAAGTAGTTTGGCAGTTCTGCGAAAGCTGTCGTGAATGTAAAGCTTTGCAGTATCATCGCTGCTGACAGGCAGACTGCCGACACTTTTTTAAGTCTTATCATAATTTCCTCCTTTATTATGCGATGTGTTCACGTTTCACACCCATTATATCACGCCAGTGTTAATATGTCAATATTTATACCCAACTCTCCCTTTGGTCATATCCTCTGCTTTCTCCGAGCGTATGCGATGAAGATAATGACGCAAAAAAATTAATCGACTTTGGCAAGAGCCTTGACAAAATATGCTGCCTGATACTATAATTATAAAAGACAGGTCTCAGCTCATATATCAAAAGGCTGTTCCGGCATATGGATACTGCGAGACCAGACTTGAATAAGGAGGACATAAAAGCTGTGTCATATATTATGCAAACGCAGGCTCTTACAAAGACCTACGGTAAAAAAGACGCTGCAAAGGATATAAGCATAAATGTCCGCGAGGGCGAGATATACGGACTTATAGGACGCAACGGCGCGGGCAAGACTACGATAATGAAAATGATAAGCGGTCTGACCAATCCCACGAGCGGAACATATTCGCTCTTCGGCAAGACAGGAGCTGAAATGAAAAAAATGATGAGCAAGGTCGGTGTGCTCATCGAGCAGCCCGGTCTTTACCCCGGACGCTCCGCAAGAGAGAACCTTATAATAAAGTGTATCGCTATGGGTATCGACTACAAAAAGGACAACTATATCGACTCGCTCCTCAGAACGGTCGGGCTTGAAGATGTACCTGAAAAAAAGTCTGCCCGTCAGTTCTCCCTCGGTATGCGTCAGCGCCTCGGGATAGCGCTTGCACTGGTCGGCGATCCGTCAATGATAATCCTCGACGAGCCTATCAATGGTCTTGACCCGCAGGGCATAGTCGATGTGAGACACACCCTTGAAAAGCTCCGCAGCGAAAAGGGCATCACGATAATGATCTCCAGCCACATTCTTGAAGAGCTCGCAAAGCTCGCGGATTCCTACGCGATAATCCACGAGGGCAGACTGATCGAGCAGTTCTCGAATGATGAGCTGATGGCACGCTGCGGACAGTTCATCACCATCAGAACTACCGACAGCAGCGGTGCGCTGAAGGCTCTCTCGGGTATTGGCATCACTGACGCTTCCGTTGAGGGTGAAGGAACGATAAAGGTCAGCGAAAGGATAGATGAGACCGAGAAAATGGCAGCGGCTATCGTCAAAGCAGGAGTTCCGCTGAAGGAGCTGTGCATAAGCAATATGTCCCTTGAGGACTACTACCTCAGCATCACAGGAGGTGGTCAAAATGCTTAACGTGATAAAAATGGATATTTACAGGCTCGTGACCTCGCTGTCATTCAAGGTGTGTATCATCCTTGTATTCGTGCAGAACTTCATATCCGGTCCGCTCACAAAGATATTCTTCTTTCTTGCAAGAAAGATAATGCTGAGCTCCGATATGACCGAGCAGGAGGTCGATGAGCTGTTCGGAACATGGTCGAGAGATTTTCACGTCGGCAACGCCATCGCCAGTCAGCTCGGAGGGATGTGCACTATCATTTTCCTGCTGTGTGTCGTCTTCTTTTCATATTCGGACATTCAGCACGGCTATATAAAGAACATCGCCGGTCAGCTTCCGAGAAGGAGCTATACCGTTATCTCAAAATTCACGGTAATGCAGCTCGCAGCGCTGATATTCTACGGTGTATCGGTCTTCGCCAAAACTCTCGGACAGCTCATCTGCGGTCAGCGCCTGAGATTCGATATGGTCTTCCCCGGCGAGCTCGATATGGAGACCTTCACCTTCGGTCCGGAAAGAGTATTCTCACTCGGGCACGCTTTTGCGGAATTCGCAGTAAAATTCCTGCTGCTTTCAAGTATATGTGCGCTGATACTTCTGCTCACGACAGGGTTATGTTCAAACGTCGCAGGAACTATAGCTGCTGTTGTAGTCGGCGCAGGATTTACCGGAGCTGCATACGCGGCAGCATCTCTTGCTGTGAACAAGCTTCTCAAAGCCAAGGACTTTTCGTTCTCGGACTATATGCCTGACAGCCTTTACCGCTCTGACCTTATCGCAGACGGCGGAATGATACGCGGTATCATCGCCGCGATCGCGACCACAGCAGTCCTGCTGTTTGTCACCATAAAGCTCTATGACAAGAAGGAGATAAAGTGATATGGCTGACCTGCCATAAAACTAAATAATGAATGACCCCGAGCATCTCAGCCTGCTGACGGTGCCCGGGGTCATTTTTGTCTCTGCTGACCGCATAGTGAGAGCCGTTGAGTTGCTATTCCCATATCGAAGTGATATAATATAAACAGATTTTTTTGAAAAAAAGTGAAATGCAGCTGAAATAAAGTTGTTATTATTATCAGAAGGCCTCAGAAAGGAGGTTGAGTCTTGAACGATGCATCGATCATTGAATTGTTATGGGAAAGAGATGAACAGGCTGTCTCTGAAATGAAGAAGAGCTACGAAAAGCTGTGCTTTCACGTTGCAGGAGGTATACTCTCGCAGCAGGAAGACCGCGAAGAATGCGTAAATACTGCCTATATGGACGTCTGGCGCTCGATACCGCCGAATCGTCCGGCAAGTCTGAAAAACTATCTTTGCAGGCTTGTGAGGAATGCAGCACTCAATATTCTCAAGTACAATACTGCCGATAAGCGGAGTCCGGATATGTCTGTTTCACTGGACGAGCTGTCAGAGTGCATTCCGGCAGGCAAAAGCATCGAGGACAACGTTGCTGCCGAGCAGCTCGGCGCGGCGATAAGCAGCTTCCTCAGGACTCAGCCGGAAAAGCACCGAAAGGTATTTGTACGCCGGTACTGGTATTCCGAATCAATTGAAGAGGTAGCAAGATTCTATGGTATGAACGAAAAAACAGTCGCTACATATCTTTTCCGCGTAAGGAAAAAGCTGAAAGAATATTTGCAGAAGGAGGGGTATTTCATTGAGTGATATGAAGCTTTATGAGGGTATCAGTCATATTGACGATGATCTGATAGATGAGGCAAATGTTCCGGCACGCAGACCCAGATACTATACCTTTGCACTCTCTGCGGCAGCTGTACTGCTCGTTATCGGAATTTCAGGCATAGCGCTCGGCGGAAACGGAAAATACTCTCCGCGCAGATATACCGGCGTTGAGACCGCATCAACCGCAGCGACCGGATACATCACGACCACAGCAGCATCACAGGTCAGCACGGCAACACGTGCAGGCACTACAGCCGCAGCCACATCCGGCATTGTCGGAGAGACATCTCCCACCACAGCAGCCAATAATAAGGACTCATATTCTCCCGCTGAAACGTCTGTAAAAGCAGATACAAACGTCACAGCCGCACAGATAACAAGATCATCACCGTCGGTGACTTCCGCAGCCGCAAAAGCAACAGCACCGGTACAGCAAACTACCGCAGCTGTTACTGATGTCCCGCAGACAACGGTACAGCCGGCGATGACCACCGACGCTCAGGAAGACGAAAGGAGTTTCGATATGAAAAAAGCAATAAGTTTACTTTCATCAGCAATTATGCTGAACCCTATCGCAGCTAATAATGCATATACCGCAGACCTTGCTTACAAAGACCCCGCTGAGAGATACGGTCTCGGCACCTCAAGATACTCAGAGGAGGTATCCGAGATAAGTCCCGCAGAGCAGGAGCTGTTCGACAGGATAGACCAGGGACTCATCGACATCGACATCGACCGCAACGGCGAGCTCGATATGCGCGATACAGCACTTCTCTATTTCTATGAGCTGCGCGATTACCTTATCAATAATCCCGATGATACGCAATATGCCGAGCTTTTTGCTAAAAGCCTCGTGAATTATGATTTGAACGAGCTCCCGGAGGAAATAAGAGAATTCCTCGAAAACAGAGAGAGTATACGCAACAAGGAGCTTTTTGCCAAGAGCAAGTACTACTGGCCTTCTGCGATCGCAACACTGGATTCCAAGCTTCTCGCCCGTTATCACCTGACACACACTCTCAAGCCCGAATACTTCACGGAAGAGTATTACTCCGACGTTGTTGTATTTGACGCTCTCACCAACTATGATCAGATGTTCAGATTCGACTACTTCTTCTATTTCATAGGAGGAACACGCACAAGTCTGCTCAATCAGATGAGAGGCGCATTCCCCGGCGACCTTGAGCCGCTTTTCGACCTCAACGGTGACGGAGTATTCGACCTCCACGACGTTCAGGACTATACAGAATACCAGTTCGGATATAAAGTACCAGAAGCGGAATATGCGTCTATCGTTGGCTCCGATGCTGTAGATATAACGAAATACAGGGAATATCCCGATTCTGACGACAGCATCTCCGAGGCCGTTTTCAAGAACTGCGTAAAGCTCGAAAAGGCAAATATCGAATTTGAAAAGACATACGGATTCGCCTATCAGGAAAAGGAAAACCCTGAGTCTATCGTAAGGATCGGCTTCCAGAATATGATCGAGCTCTACTTTATGAACAATGAATACAAGCTCATCTATGCAAAGCCAGAATACTACACCGAAAACCGTCCCGGCTGCGAAGGTCTGCCGCTTTATGACCGCATAAACTTATACAGCTTTGTCAGCCAGTACGCCGGAAGCCACGGATTTACCACCACAAAGATAAGCTTCAACGAAACCACCTTCAACCTTTTCTATGATAAGTGGAGCGCAGCCGTTAAAAACGGAACAGCTGACCTCCCCGATGTAAACGGAAACGGCATCATCGACAAGGACGACTTCAGCTTCCTCCAGCAGTACGAGAAGGAGATATGGGCAAAAACTCCGGAAAAAGATACCAAGCTTCCCAGAAGTATCCGCAGCTTCCTCGATACTGAATTCGACCTCAATGAGAATGGCATAAGCGGCGACCTTTATGATGTAATGGGAGCAAGCGTATTCATCAGAGCAAACTATCCCGAGCTTACCCCCGATGTCAGCACCTCCGCGGTTCCCGAAACGACTATAAGCTTCCCCAAGGGCGACGCAAACTGCGACGGCACGGTGAGCGTAGCTGATTCAGTAGCGATATTACAGTTCATCGCTAACCGCGACAAATTCAACCTCAAGCCGCAGGGCAAGGAGAACGCCGATGTCAACGGTGACGGAAGCGTAACAGGCAGCGACGCACTTGAAATACAGAAAATGGACGCCGGCATTATAGTTATCAAATAAGCAATAACAGAACCACCTGGGCTCATAACGGCTCAGGTGGTTCTTTGTTCCACATGAAACAATTTGCGCGGAAGCTGTAGCTTAATTTACATTTTTGTGTGGGAGTGTAGCTTTTGCTACAGATCGTTAATATATTATCTATTGTGCTCCCGGGAGAAATGTGATATGATATAGTCATGGAAAACAAAAACGCTGAATGCGAAATTCTCAGGAGGAATCAAAAATGAAAAACACACAGAACAACGTAAAGAAGAACAAGAGATTTGCAGCAATGATGGCTGCCGCAGTTATTACACTTTCCGGCGCAGCTGCAATGCTGACAGGCTGCGGAACTGACGTCGGATCGAGCATATCCTCACCCGTCCCGGGAACATCTGCCGCTGTTGAAGGAACAGCAGCAACTACAACAGCAAATACGACTGCTGCAAAGAAGGCAGAGCATACTCAGGCTGCTGAAGCTGCTTCATCTGTATCGGCTCCCGCCGCTGACACAAACACAACAACAGTCACAAGCAATACCAACAACGATGGCATCGGTGTTGACCGTGAAACAGCTATAAGCAACGTCAGAGCACGAGTTGGCTCCGGCGCTGAGATAGTCAGCTGCGAAAAGGGCAAGGCTCCCGACACTGACTTCGATTGCTGGGTAGTCGTTGTCAAGCCTGTAACGAACGGAAATGGTCCTGAGCAGGTAACATATTACTCAGGCTATCAGTTCTGCTACACCCTTGAAAGCAATGCTGCGAACACTGCAAGCACAAACGACGGTCAGAACCCGATGATGAACTTTATCGGCACATACACTAACGGCCGTGCAATGATGACAGTTTCGTGCAGCGGCAAGAACGAGGCATCAATACAGATCAAGTGGAGCGGCAGCGCTTTTGAGGGCAGTGTATGGACAATGAGCGGAGCTGTTTCCGCTTCCGATGAAGGTGTCACAGTAACGTATAACAATTGTACAAAGCAGTCCTACAGCTACTCTGAGGACGGTGTGCTCCTCAGCAATACGACCGAATACGATAACGGAAGCGGCTCTGTATTCTTCTCTGCTTCCGACTATAATGCTTACTGGAACGACGCCGCAGAGGGCGCAGGTGCAGGCAGCTCATTCTGGTTCTACAACGAATAAGCAGCACCACACTTCAATATAACGCAAAAAAGAGGGAAGCTCTTCTGTAGATGAGCTTCCCTTATTTTTATGATCTGCTGATCTTTACGATGAACGAATCACGCACAAGAATGTCATTGTCCCATTTCTGGCGCTTTTTCTTGCCGTCAGCCAGAGTGTGTATGCCGTCGCCGTGGCGCTTGTCGCCCTGCCATTCGCCTTCGTAAACATCGCCGTTCTGGTAGTAATAGATGCCGTGTCCTTCCTTGAGGCTGTTTGCAAAGCTTCCCTCATAGCGGTCGCCATTATTATAGTAGAATACGCCCTTGCCGTTTTTGATGTTGCCCTGCCATTCGCCGTCATAGACATCACCGTTCGTATAGCGGAAGATGCCGCTGCCGCTTCTCATATCGTCTTCGTATTCGCCTTCATAAGACCTGCCGTCTGCCCATGTGAAAACGCCTCTGCCGTGCTTTGCGCCTTCCTTGTATTCGCCTTCATATCGGTCGCCGTTTGAGTAAGTGAAAACACCCTTGCCGTGCATCCTGCCCGAAAAGTCGAGTTCGCCCTCATAAACGCCGTTTTCAAATCTGAGCGTTCTTGATGCGCCGGGGTCAGGAGGCGGAGTACCGCTTATAAGCTTCTCCATAAGCATCTCATCGTGCTTATAGAACCGTGTGTAGACACAGCCGTCACGCTTTGTGAGCTCGGCATAGCCTTCAAGCAGCCCGTCGCGCCATTCGCCTTTGAGGACATCGCCGTTCTCATAGGTGTAAACGCCCTTGCTGTTGTATTTTCCTCGTTTCCATGTTCCGACGAATTTTACCGAGCCGTTGGGGTGGTATTCAGTTCCTTCGCCTGACTTCCAGCCTTCCTCCCATTCGCCGTCATATTCAAGGTCGCCGTTCTGATTGAACAGCTTGCCCTTTCCGTCAAACTTGTCGTCCTTGAAGTCGCCGGCATACACGAGGGATTTGCTTGTCTCTTCGTCGTTCCCGCGTATAATATCATAGTAACCTTTTGCGTATTTTCTTCCGAAGCCGCAGAGCTTTCCGTCCTTCCATTCGCCGTTGAATTCTATCTCAAGGTCATTGATAAATACCCCGTGGCCCTCAGGAAGCCTCGACGGTCCCACGTGTCCCGAATATGTGCCTGTACCGAGAGCTTTGCTGGTGTAGCTGATACCGTTTGCGATACCGTGACTTATTTTTAAGAAGTCTAACATGCCCATAATTTCTTCTCCTTGATGCTTCAGATCTTTGCGGAGAATCTGACGAGTTTTATAGTAAATGTGTCCTCAGTGACCGCCGCCTTCGGTTTGCGTTCCGAAAAATATTCATCCTATATATTGTAGCATATTACAGATACAAAGTCAACAATTTATTAATAAAGTATAAGAGGAAACTACTGTGCAGTTGTCTTGCATAAAAAAGATAGTTTTTCCATTTTCGGGCTCCACTGGTAAAAAAGAGGGTCACCGAGCCGCGAACCTGCGTTCTGGATCCGGTGACCTCCGAAACTGCCCGAGGGGGCTCCCTTCTGCGTGCTATCCTTAACGGAAAAAGCGAGCTGCCGAGCTGTAATCCTGCGTTACGTATTCGATAGCCCACGAAAACGCCGAGGGGGCTCCCCTCTGCACACTATCCTCAACGGAAAAAGTGGGTTACCGAGCCTCGAACTTGCGTTCTGAACTCAGTGACCCACGAAACAGGCAGAAGGGACACCCTTCTGCGTGCTATCCTT
>CAMOXW010000250.1 GCA_946629405.1 uncultured Ruminococcus sp. | reverse complement strand
GTGACGCGGGCGGGTGAGAAAATCTCCGGGAGTGGGGAGTTGCGGGGCGAGCGGTTACATCCCCGACCCGCCGATTCCGATGAAATGGATGTGCTTCTTGCCGTTTAAAATGTTGATATCCATAGATGACACCTTTCTTTTTCGCAGAATACCGCCGTTTCGCCGTTATCCGACAGGAAAAGCAAAGGCAGCTCTCACGAAAGTTATATATTTTTTCTATAAAAAATAAAAAATAGCTTGCTTTTTTACTAATTCTGATATATAATATATTTAGGTCGGCCGCATGAAACGGAGATGTCCTGCCTGAATTGGAGGATTCCGGATGCAATGACCGTGATTTTCAGGCAAAGGAGGACAGAACAATGGATATTACAGATGTAAAGATCAGAAAGATCATGACCGAGGGCAGACTCAGAGCCGTTGTCTCCGTAACGATCGACAATATGCTTGCCGTACATGATATCAAGGTCGTTCAGGGCGATGAGCGTCTTTTCGTGGCAATGCCAAGCAGAAAAGATGAAAACGGAGTTTTCCGCGATATCGTTCACCCCATCTCAGCTTCATCCCGCAAGCTTTTTGAAGACATGATACTTGAAGCCTATCAGCAGCAGCTTGCTGTTATAGAGGCTGAAGAATACAATGCTCCGGAAGCATCTGGATCCGACGAATAATAAGTGACATAATGACAATTGTGCGGTCTGCCTTAATCGGCAGGCCGTTTTGTTATATACCGAGAATTCTCGCAGCTTTGAGTATAGCTATCTGCGTCTTGCCGTCGCGGATCGAGCCGTTCATGACGAGCTTTACCGCCTCCGGGAGCGATATCTTTTCGACGTCGAGGAATTCGTCCGGGTCGAGGGACTGCTTGCTGAAGCTCAGTCCGCGCGCGAGATACATATAGGTCACCTCGGTGTTGTAGGCGGGAGTCGGGAGCATCTCCCCGAGATAGATGTATTCGGAGCAGGTACAGCCGGTCTCCTCGAGCAGCTCCCTGCGTCCGCATTCCGCATGGTCCTCACCTTTTTCGAGCTTCCCGGCAGGCACCTCACGGGTGACTGTTCTGAACGGATAGCGGAATTGCTTGACGAGGTATATCTCGTTGTTGTCGGTCACAGGTATCACGCAGACACCGCCGTGGTGCAGGAGCACGTCGCGGACAGCGGTATCGCCGTTCTCAAGCTTTGCGATGTCGTGGGTAATGGTGAATATCTTCCCCTCATATATCGTATCAGATGAAATGGTTTTTTCTTCAAGATGCATATTCATCTTCCTTTCTTTACTTGCTTAAAAAGAATGAGTCGTAGTCGTAATAGTGCTTGTTCCCGGCGGAGCTGCGGTGTCCGTTGAGCCTGTCTGCGGCTATATATCCGGCAAGAAGGAGAACTCCCGCAAGACTTATCCACAGCCCGGCAGTAAGTCCGGGAGTGCGGTAGCGGAAAACTATCGAGCTTGTGCCGGCTTCCGCTCTGACCGCCATGAAGCCGTAGGAGACCTTCTCAACGTCGGCTTTTTTGCCGTTTACCTCGGCTGTCCAGCCCTTGCTGTACGGTACGCTGAAGAAGACGAGCTGCGGCTTGTCAAGAGTTATCTCAGCCTCAAAGCCGTCCGAGTCAAAGGTGAAGGAGGATGAAGCCTTCTGCTGTTTTTCGCGGCATATAGCTTCGTAGTCCTTCTTTTCAGGAGCGTTCTCAGTGCTTCTGTCGGTAAGTATGCCGGAGTATTTCTCAGCCTGCTCGTCGCTGAGGATAAGCGAGTCTATCAGGAGTCTCTCCCGGGCGGAAGGCTTCCTCGCTTCGGCGGAGCTTTCCGTGATGTAGCTGTCATATGCAAAGCCCATAGGTATAAAGAGCTTGTTTTCGTATATCTCGAAGTCCCCGCGCGTTTCAAGGTACTCAAAGCCCGGAAGATAGGCAGTTATCTCAGCCTCACCATAGTCCTTTTCTCCGTCCTTGTTGAGGGGGAGGGAAGTGCTTTCGTCCGCACCGGCTGCAATGAGCTCACTGTAGGGCGTGTTGTCCTCCGAAATGTCGCGGTAGTAGTATTTCACCGAGAACAGCCCACGCAGGGTATAATGCGTGATATCGGCGCGTGAGGCAACGTTTCTGTCAACGCCGACCTCGGGGTAGAAGTCCATTATTGAGGTGCTGACAATGCTCTGGAAGCAGCGCATACACGGCAGTTCCCAGTACATAGGGTAGTTGTCGTCTCCCTCGGATATGTCGGCGCGGAAGAAATTGTCCTCCGAAACAGGTTCATAGACGATGCTGTCCCTGCCTTTGATGACGTTTCTGATGTAGTACCTTGCACCGTCGAGGTCAACAGCTTCGTAAAAGATTGTCGTGAATATGCAGGCGACGGACGCGCAGGCAGTAAGTGTCACCGAGAGGCGCATGAATGGCTTTCCCTGCCTCCGGCGGTAGATTATCATGAAGCAGCCGGTAAGACAAAGTCCTGCGACAGCGATGACTATCCAGAAATAGTACGGTTCAGCCGGCATACGGAAAAACCGGAGCTTGCCGTTCTCCTTTGTCGGAAGACAGCCTATGACCGCAAATGCCGCGAGGATCAGAGCATTCAGCTTCCACGCTCCCATGAGGTCGGAGTCCTTGTTGTCAAGGGAGTGCGCGGTCATCATCGAGAAGATCAGCACCGGCATATAGAACCAGCGCGCGTAGTAGTAGCCGTTCATCGCCTGAAATGTTGAGTTCAGTATCGGTATGAACGCAAATATTACAAGGCATACAGTGAAGCGTGATGCCCAGTGTGAGCGCTTTGACTTCATGAATGCAAATACGCCGGTCATTGAGAATATCGGGAGATATCCGCCGATAGAAGCCCATTTTGCGTATTCAGAGTCAAAGAGATTCGGGTTCGCAGGCGGATCAGCCGGCATGAAGAAGCTCTGGATCACGCGGGGGATTATCGTGCTGTCGGTGTAGATCAGCATATCCTTCCCGTAGAGATGCTCGCTGAGGCGGTCGTTGCCAAGTATTGCGAGCGCCGACGGAAGAAGAACTGCCGCAGCTATCATTCCGCCTATTATAGCCTCAAAAACAAGCCCCGCAAATTTCTTCCAGCTTGTATGGAAGTCCGGGCTGTTCATCCTGAATAGATAGTACAGGACAAGGAACACTGCCTGACCGGCGAAGAAGTAATAGTTCAGGATGCCCATAAACGCCGTTGTTACGGCGAAAGCGCCCTTTCGACCGCGGTTTATGCACTCCTCCATTGATATGAGCATGAGGGGGAAGAACGCGGAGACGTCCTGAAAATGGTTGAAGAAGATGTTATATATCTGGAATCCGGAGAAGGCATAGAGCAGTCCGCCGGTCAGCGCAGCCTCCTTGCTGCGGACAAAGCGCCGTATATAGGCGTATGCGGTCATTGAGGCAAAACCGTGCTTGAGCGCAAGGAGCACCGGCATAGCGTAGGTGACAGCTCCTGCGGGAAGCAGCACCGAGAGCCAGAAGAACGGACTTCCGAACAGGTAGAATGAGTATGACGTCATGAAGTCCGAGCCGAGGTCGGTGAACCAGTGCCAGCCGAGCTGACCGCTGCGGACGGCGTTGTTTGCGGTGCGGTAGAAATTTATCTGCTGCGCGTTATAGTCGCCGGAATATATGAAATAGCCTTTTTCGGCAATCATTATCGGCAGGAGCGAGAACAGCAGGCATACAAAGCCGAGCAGGAAGGCTGTGAGGTATTTCTCACCTGATCGGCTGCGGTTGGTTTTAGCATTTGACATTTTTGCCTCCGGATATGCACATAGATATACATATTATATTATAACACATGGCTGAGAAAAATAAAAGAGTTTTTTGAAAATTTCTTTTCGTTTTTTGAAAAGCGGCATTGTTGACAATTTGCGGGTTATGTGTTAAAATAGAATGTTGTTACTAATCGTTGAAAGGTCTGAGATCATGGCAGTTTATCTTGATAATGCCGCTACCACCAAGCCGTGCGCGGAGGCTGTTGACGCAGCAGTGGCGGCTATGACTGAGAATTTCGGCAATCCCTCGTCATTGCACAGGGCAGGTCTTGAAGCTCAGCTTGCCGTTGACCGTGCGCGGAAGATAATAGCTGATACCATCGGCACGGACAGCTCATGCATTTACTTCACCTCCGGTGCGACCGAGAGCAATAATCTTGCCCTCAGGGGAGCTTCCGCCGCTTATGGAAGGATCCGCCGGAAAATAGTCATTTCAGCTGTTGAGCACGCATCTGTGGAGGAAACTGCTGCCGACCTCGAAAGCAAGGGCTTCGAGGTGGTAAGGGTCTCTCCGGACAGCGGAGGACGTTTTATTCCGGCTGACTTCGTGAATGCCTGCGATGGCAATACCTGCCTCATAAGTATGATGTGCGTCAACAACGAGACCGGATATATACTGCCTGTCAGGGAGGTCTTCAGCGCGGTCAAGCGCCGCTTCCCGGAGATCATCACACACTGTGACTGCGTTCAGGCCTATATGAAGCTGCCGGTAAGGGTGAATTTGCTGAACGCCGACCTTGTTTCCCTCAGCGCTCATAAGATCCACGGTGTCAAGGGTGTTGGCGCGCTCTACATTAAAAAGGGCGTCAGAGTAGTCCCGGCCGTGACCGGCGGAAAGCAGGAAAAGGGCATCCGCTCCGGCACTGAGAGCGTTCCGCTGATAGCAGCATTCGGTGCGGCAGCTGAGAAGCTTGCTCCGACTGTCAGTGCGCGGTATGAGGCGGCAAAGTCCCTGAAATCCCGGCTGCTCGGCAGTCTTGCGGATATTGGCTGCGTTGAGGTCAACTCCCCGGAGGATGGCTCGCCGTACATTATTAATATATCTGCGGTGGGGCGACGCTCGGAGATAATGCTCCACTTCCTTGAAAGCAAGGGTATCTACGTTTCAAGCGGTTCGGCGTGTTCAAAGGGACAGCAGAGCGGAGTGCTCGGACAGTTCGGCATACGCGACAAGCGTGCTGATGGTGCGCTCCGGATCAGTATCACCGCCGAGACTACTGCTGAGGAGCTTGACCTGTTCACCGAGGCTCTCCGCGAGGGCATTGAAAAGGTGAGAGGATGAACGATGAGAATAGAACATATTGCGATGTATGTGGATGATTTGGAGCTGTATCTCAGATCCGGAAGGCAACCGGATAGAGCTGACTATATAAAAATGATAAACAGGAGAATAATATGAAAGAAGTTGTACTTGTAAAATACGGAGAAATGGCGCTCAAGGGGCTGAACAAGAAGACCTTCGAGGATATGCTCGCCAAGAATATCAAGCGCCGTATAAAGCCCCTCGGCAGCTTTGTCTGCACAAGCGCCCAGTCAACGCTCTGCATTGAGCCTCAGGACGACAGCATCGACCTCAGCGAGGTCACTGACCGCGTGGGAAAGATATTCGGCATCGCTGCTCTCTGCCGTGCCTGCGTGTGCGAGAAGAATTTTGAGGATATAACCGCTAAGAGCATCGAATATCTAAGCGATATACTGAGCTGTGCGCGGACCTTCAAGGTCAATGCCAAGCGTTCTGACAAGTCCTTCCCGATGAAGTCGCCGGAGATATGTATGGAGCTCGGCGGCATACTTCTGGATAAGTTCCCGAACCTTGCCGTCGATGTCAAAAACCCCGAAATCACGGTAACTGTCGAGGTGCGCGACGCTAACGCATATGTTCACGCCGAAAATATCAAGGGCGCGGGAGGACTTCCTGTAGGAAGCAGCGGAAAGGCTATGCTTCTGCTCTCCGGCGGCATCGACAGCCCTGTTGCCGGCTGGATGATGGCTAAGAGGGGAGTGCATATCGCGGCGATACACTATGTCAGCCCGCCCTATACCTCGGACCGTGCTCAGCTAAAAGTCGAGCAGCTCTGTCAGAAGCTCACCGACTGGTGCGGCGGGATAGCATTCTATTGCGTACCCTTCACGGAATTGCAGGAGGCTATCAAGGATCACTGCCCGGAGGAGTTCTTTACTATTATAATGAGAAGGCTCATGATGGAGATAGCACAGCGGATCGCGGCGAAGGACGGCTGCCTTGCCCTTATCACCGGCGAGAGCGTTGGTCAGGTTGCAAGCCAGACTATGACGGCTATTGCCTGCACGGATGCGGTGTGCAGGATACCGGTGTTCCGCCCGTGCATCGGCATGGACAAGACCGAGATAATCGAAATTGCCCGTAAAATAGACACATTCGACATATCCACACTCCCTTATGAGGATTGCTGCACTGTGTTTACTCCCCGCCATCCGAAGGTACGTCCGCGGCTTGAGGATATCGAGAAGGCTCAGAACAGCTTCGACTTTGAGCCGCTGATACAGAAGGCTGTCGAGGGGACTGAGATGAAGACGTTCAGCTTTGAGGGCTGAGAACGAGCAGAAAATTTTGACTTTTTCACAAAATCCACACATACTTATTGTGCAAATACTATAAAAACGATAGTGTCGCTTTGCCAGTGAGCGGTTATAATACTGAATGTATATCCGTAAATCTTGACAAAACGGTTACAAATGATGTAAAATATTATGCAGGGTAACTATACCCGCTTGTACCTTTTTAAATAATGATAATCTTTTACCTTTACTATAACGGAGGAGATCCCGTAAAATGAGTGATGATCTCAACAAGGCGGTCGAAACCGCCGCCGAAGCTGAAGCAAGAAAAAGAGCGGAGCGGATAGCCGCTATCAGAAAGTCCGTCCGCAGTGCATCCGATAATGTTCCAAGCTATGAGGAGGAAGCTGCAAGAAAGGCTCTTTCAAAGGCTGAGGACGCTCTGAGCGGCGATGCTCACCCGGCTGTCAACACTTCTGAATGGGAGGACGAGATAGCTGCGCGTATCGCAAAGCACGTTCAGCGCGTCAGACAGAACAGAAATTCTGGCGCGGAAAGCATTCTGCGTGAGCTCGATGAGCAGTCTGCTGCCGGCAGTATCCCGGTGTCTGAGCAGCCCTCGCAGAAGTCAGCGCCCCTTCCTCAGAAGCCGCTGAAATACCGCAGCCATGCGGCAGAACCAATTCAGGAGGAAGCTCCTGCTGCGTCACCGGAGAAAGTGAATCCCGCGGCACCGGAGGAGATCCGTGCCGAAGAGAAAGCTCCCGCACAGGAGAGCACTTCACCGGATAAGAAAAAGAAGAAAAAAAAGAAAAAGAAGAAAAGGAAGAAAAAGGAAAACAAGACAAAAAAATTAATGAATTCAACATGGAAGAAAAAAAAGAAAATTCAATAGAAGAAAAAAATGAAAATGATACCGATGATAAATTAAAAGATAAAAAAATATAATATCTTATTTCATAAAAAAGTAAGGAAAAAAAATAATTTTAAACTTAAAT
>CAMOXW010000249.1 GCA_946629405.1 uncultured Ruminococcus sp. | reverse complement strand
GTGACAGTTTCGCCCTGACCGAAGGCACCGTAAGCAAGGTTTACATTGTCGATAGTCTCCTCAGTGAAGGGGTCGCCGCGGCTCTCAGCCGGAAGGTCAATACCCGTCCGCTCACCGATACCGAAGGCATCGCAGTAATAGACGAACTTCTCCTCGCCAAGGCTCTGACCTATCTGGATAAATGAAGGGTTGCAGGATTCGGTAAGTGCCTGCTGGAAGGTAAGTATGCCGTGTCCTCCGAGATCATGGCAGTGTACAGGCTGAGGAGCGCCCTGAAGCTTTACTCCTCCGGCGTAACAGGTAAGATACGCCTTATCAAAGTCAACGAGGTTCTCCTCGATAGCTGCGGCGCTTGTAAGCACCTTGAATACCGAGCCGGGCTCATATCGCTCAGTGATGTTCTTGTTTCTCCACTGAGCCTCGCGTTCTGTCTTTTCACGCTTTTCCTTTTCATCGGGATCGGTGATAGCCTTTATTTCCTCTGCGAGCGACTTGTCAGCGATAACATAGGGCTCGTTGAGGTCGAATGAGGGATACTGCGCCATACCGTATATCTCGCCGGTCTTGCAGTTCATAAGGATAGCGCAGCCGCGGTTTTTGACGTTGAAGTCATTGACCATTTTCTCAAGATTTTTTTCAAGTATGTACTGTATATCGCTGTCGATAGTGAGGTAGATATCATCTCCGTTCTTGGCAGCGTATGTCTTTGAATACTTGTAAGGCAGCTCATTGCCGTTGGAGTCCTTAGCCGAGATGGTTTTTCCGTCAACACCGGCAAGGTAATCGTCATACTTTGCCTCGATACCGTAAAGACCTGTACCGTCAGCGTTTGTAAAGCCTATTATGGAGGCAGCGAGCTCGCTCTGCGGGTAGTATCTCTTGGTATCCTCCTCGACATAGAGAGCTATCATATTCACATTGTTGAAGTGCTCGATAAGCTCATCTGCGACCTGCTTCTCGACCTGCTTCTGAAGGACGACATACTGGGTGTCCTCTTTTTCCATAGCTGCCCTGACTTCTTCGGGAGTTATGCCGAGCTTAGATGAGAGAAGTGCGACTGTATCGCTGACGAACTGGTCAACTGACTCCGGAAGGGCGTTTATTTCCCTGCCCTCCTCATCGTACTTAGGGACGTAATTTCCGCTCTGCTTATCGGCATTGCGCTTATCAACGAGCTTTCTGAGCTCTGCAAGCTCATCGCGGTAGCAGCTCGGGTCAAGGATGACCTTATAGACCGTCGCACTCTTTGCAAGCGGCGAACCGCCCGCGTCATATATCGAGCCGCGGTGAGCAGAAATTGAGATCGAGCCGAAGTGACGGTCATTTGCCATAGCCTGATACTTCTTGTTGTTCAGGACGGAAATGCGGAAGAAATTCCCTGCGACCAGTCCGAAAAGAATCATGAATACAGCACTCATGACGATCTTAGCCCGGAACCTCATTGAATTGGTGGGGTTTATATTAGCCATAATGCACCTTGCTTCCAAAGTATATGATACTGCCCTCATAACGATCAGATCAGAGATCAGTATAAAATAGAATAAGGCAGGGTAAAACTGCTTGCCCCGCCTCTGAGCTCCGACGCTGCGGAGCCCGCTTCTATGATACGACGAAGGATAGTCCGCTGTTCAAGCGTGTGGACAGCCGACCTGCGGGCATCTTGCACCGATGCCCGCGCCGACCGTTCCGGTATTCCGATCACTCGTTGTATCTCCGTGTTCTACTATACTTCGGCATATTTTTATTTTTGCCGATAGTGTTCTTTTGTTGATCGGGCAGTTTTCTATTTATTTATATTTGTACTACCCTCTGAAATATTCCACAAGATCGTCGAAGAAATTCTTTATCTTTGCCTTTACGCCCTCATCCTGTTCAGGAATATTCACGACGTCATCCTGCTGGATCCTGATATACTTTATCTGCGAGGAGTCTATCTTCCTCATATGCAGCGTATTTTCGGCGTAATCCTCGATATTCTTTGCAGATACCCTGCTTTCGAGCTCTGACTGAAGCCTTACGTTTTCGGCCTCGATCGCGTTAAGCTCCTGATTTTTCTTAGCTACCCTGTTAAAAGCAGTATTGCTTCTGTTGAGAGAATATATCACTGAACCGAGCATAATGGCTGCGAGTACCGAGAAGAAGATGATAGTCATTACCGAGCCGGTCCTTGCCTGAGTATCGCGTTTCCGGATACGGGGCTTTTCCTTCTCGTCCTGGACATCATCAGCCTTGCCTTCCTCTGTCCGGGAGCTCTCGCCCTGCGGGTCATCGCCGGCAAAGGTCTCGTCCTCGTAGTAATACCCGAAGTCTCTTTCCGGCATCATGATACCGCGCTCCTTTCGATTATTCTGAGTTTAGCGCTCCTGCTCCTGATGTTGTTTTCTACTTCCTTTTCTTCCGCTTCGAGCGGCTTTCTGTTCACAAGTTTCCCCTCTGGCTTATGGCCGCATACACACTGGGGAAAATCCGGCGGGCAGATGCAACCTCTGCACCAAAGTGCGAATTTCTGCTTGACGAGCCTGTCCTCCAGCGAATGGAAGGTTATGACTGCAAGCCGTCCGCCGCTTTTCAGGCTGAAAAAAGCATCCTCAAGTCCCTTTGAGAGGTGATCGAGTTCGCCGTTCACGGCGATGCGTATAGCCTGAAATGTTTTTTTACATGGGTTTTTGTCCCGTCTCGCCTTCTGCGGCACGCTCATGCGTACAATATCGGCAAGCTGAAGAGTTGTCATGACCGGAGCCTCTTCTCTTGCACGGACGATGTTAGAGGCTATTCTCCGGGCGAATTTTTCCTCGCCATACTCAAAGATCATCCTTGCAAGCTCCTGTTCGGAACAGGTATTGACAATATCCGCAGCGCTTGTACCTTCCTTGCTCATCCTCATATCGAGGGGAGCGTCGGTATGGTAGGAAAATCCGCGGCTTCCCTCATCGAGCTGATAGGATGAAACGCCGAGATCCATGAGGATTCCGTCCACCTTATCAATGCCCAGGCTGTCAAGCACTTCGCGTATCTGCGAATAATTGCTCCTTATTACCTGAGCGTTGCCGAAGGGAGCGAGTCTTTCTGAAGCAGTCTTCACAGCATCGGGGTCACGGTCGAGGGCGATGAGCCTTCCTCCGCTCCCGAGTCTTGCGGCGATAGCGCTGGAATGACCTGCGCCGCCGGCAGTGCCGTCAACATAGATGCCGTCCGGTTTTATATCCAGACCGTCCATGCACTCCTGGAGCATGACTGGTATATGCGTGAATTCCATTGAAACATCTCCTTGATATACTGTGCCGTATTACAGAACCAGATCTGAAAGGGCAGCGTCGATATCCTCCTGTGAGACATTCTTGTTGAATTCATCCCAGTTAGCCCTGGACCAGATCTCAGCCTTGTATGAGGCACCGATAACAACGACCTCGTCGGTTATCTGAGCGTACTTGATGAGGTGGTCCTTGATGAAGATCCTTCCCTGCTTATCGGGGACCTGCTTATCGGTAGCGGGGATATAGAATCTTCTTGCCGCCTCGCCGAGGTTGCCGGGGATCTTCTTGAGAGTAGCTTCAAAATTACCGTATTCCTCAGGTGAATAGACCGAGATATACTTACCGCCCTTACCCGGAACGAGATAGAATTCCGGACCGAGGATGTCACGGAGCTTATTCGGGAACGCCATTCTGCCCTTGTTATCGATACTTGGATAGTATGTACCGTACAATGGTTCTGCCATTACCGCCGCCTCGCTTTCTCCCGATCTTAAAGAAGGGTCACCTTAACGGTGGAAAAATTCACTTTTCATCACCCTTTTTCACCTAAGACTATTTTACCACGTTATAGCGAAATAAACAAGTAGCAATTCCTACAATAATAGTCTGCTGTGTGCGGTGGCAGTTTGGTTATTTCGATCAATTTTTATTCATGGTAGAGCAGATAGCGAAACAAACGTTTTTATTTTGGCTAAAAATTACTGCCTCAGCATCACCTTTCACCATTGATTTTCATTAAAAAGTCACCAAAGAGGTGATTTTTTCCTAAGTGTAAAAAACGCCGGACAGTATCCTTACTTTTCAGGGGCTCATTCATGCAATGATCCTTGACTGTAGTACGGAATTACTGTTCAGCGTTTATTGTATATTTGTGTTATTCTTCGGTAGATCTGGTATCAGGTTCGGATTCAGGTTCTGTTTCTGGTTCTGTTTCCGGCTCAGTGGTTGCAGAGGGCTCCTCATAAGGCTCTGAGGGAGTCTCAACAGGCTCTGTCTCCGGCTCCGTAGTAAACTCTG
>CAMOXW010000248.1 GCA_946629405.1 uncultured Ruminococcus sp. | reverse complement strand
TCAGCACCCCGGAGGAATGGGCGTTGTGCCGTCGGATTACGATGTCTACGACTTCACGCCCGTTCAGCACCCCGCTGATATGGACGATTCCGAGATAATCACGACCCACTTTACCTTCAACTCCCTCCACGACACTATATTGAAGCTTGACGAGCTCGGACACGTTGTCCCGACCCTCTACAAGCACCTCGAGGACCTCACCGGCATCAAGATCAAGGACGTCCCCACCTCCGACCCGGACGTTATCAGGATGTGTACGAACTGCGATGTTCTGGGAGTTACTCCCGAGGAGATCTACTGCCAGACCGGAAGCCTCGGTATCCCCGAAATGGGCACCGGCTTCACGATACAGATGCTCCTTGACGCAAAACCTACCAAGTTCAGCGATTTCCTCCAGATATCGGGACTTTCCCACGGCACCGACGTATGGCTCGGCAACGCAAAGGACCTCATAGACCAGGGAGTCTGCACGATCTCCGAGGTTATCGGTACCCGTGACAGCATCATGACATACCTGCTCTACAAGGGCGTTGAGCCGAAAATGGCGTTCCAGATAATGGAGTGGACCCGTAAGGGCAAGGCTCCGAAGCAGTTCACCCCGGAGATAATCCAGATGCTGCGCGACCATGACGTTCCGGAGTGGTACATCGAGAGCTGCCTTAAAATAAAGTATATGTTCCCGAAGGCACACGCTGCCGCATACGTCATTGCGGCGATAAAGCTGGGCTGGTTCAAGCTCCACAGACCGCTCGAATACTACGCGACCTACTTCTCGATAAGAGGCGAGGATTTCGATGCCGAGCTTGCGGTAAAGGGCAAGGCGGCGGTCCGGGCGCGCATTGAGGAGCTGAAGGCCCTCGGCAACGACCGCTCAAAGAAGGAAAGCGACCTCTACGACATTCTTCTCATCACGAACGAGATGCTCTCGCGCGGGTACGAGTTCCTGCCGATAGACCTGTTCAAGTCCCACGCGAAGGACTATCTTGTCGAGGACGGCAAACTCAGGATACCGTTTTCGGCAATGAGCGGCGTCGGAGAGAACGCTGCGAAGGGCATATACGAAGCGGCTCAGAAGGGCGGCTTCATCTCGGTGGAGGAGTTCCAGCAGCAGAGCGGTGCGTCAAAAACCACAATAGATATGCTCAAAACCATAGGTGCATTTGGTGATTTGCCCGATTCTGCACAGCTCTCGCTCTTTTGACTTGACTTTCTTATGGTAATATGTTATCATATTACCATAGTAACACATTAGCAGACTAAAGCGACGAGCGGAGGATAATATGAAAAAGAATATATTTGGATTATTTGTTTTGTCTGCACTTCTCTGTGCATCGTCAGCCGGCTGTGCAGGAAGTTCATCATCAGAGGGCGGCAGTTCGGCTCTGACATCAGCTCAGACTGAAACCGCGGCAGCAACATCGGATCAGCAGTCTTCTGAGGCTCATGACAGCACAGCAGCTGAACAGGATACCGAGGCTTCGGAGAAACCGTCATCAAAGTCGGAAATGCCCTCGGACAGCACAAAAAAATTTAACTACGATGAAGCTGTACGCTCCGTAACACTCTGCGGACATGAGATAAACGCTCCTGTAACTCTTAATGAGCTTGGTGATGACTTCTCGATCGACTATGAGTTTGAAGAGATCGGGACCTCGAACTGTATAGTTTCCTTTTACTACAAGAATGAATTCATCGGTACAGCAACGTATAACTTCAGCAGCAGCCCCGATGAGATCGACAGAGACACAAACATTGCGGGAGTTTATATTTCGACCGATAAATTCGTTGATATTGAAGTCCCGGTCATCACTGTCAACGGAATTGGCCTCGGTGATGAGCGTACCAAAGTGACCGATGAGTTCGGCAAAAGCTATTTTGAGATGGCAGGCAATGATTTGTACATGGAGAGGACCGAAAAGGAGAGAAGTATTACCTTTGGATATAAATACCCTGAATATAAAACGGTGGATGCAATTGAAATAACATGGAATTAAAACAGGAGGATACTTATGAGAAATTACGATCTTATTACCCCGGAGGGCACCAAGGACCTGCTTTTCGGCGAATGTATCGCAAGACGCGATGTCGAGAACAGGCTCATGGGGCTTTTCCGCAGCCGCGGCTACTGCGAAATGATAACTCCCGGGCTCGAATTCTTCGACGTCTTCAACCTCAACTCGCAGTATTTCCCGCAGGAGAATATGTACAAGCTCACCGACGCTAAGGGCAGACTGCTCGTTATGCGTCCGGATTCGACCATGCCTATCGCAAGAGTTGTCGCTACAAGGCTGAAGGACGCCGTTCTTCCCCTCAGACTGTGCTACGACCAGACCGTCTACCGCACCGAGCCCGCTCTGAAGGGCAGGAGCGACGAGATAGTCCAGACCGGTATCGAGCTCATTGGCTCGTCACTGAAAATTGCCGACCTTGAAGTCATTTCAACAGCTATCGCCTCCCTCCGTGCAATGGGTATGCCCTTCTCCCTCGAGATAGGCAGCATCGGCATCTTCCGCGCTCTTGTCGCAAAGCTCGACGTTTCCGACCATATGAAGGAGAAAATACGCAGACGCATCGAGACAAAGAACTTCCCCGCGCTCAACGACCTGCTCGACACCCTCGGAAGCTCTCCCGTTATCACCGCTCTGAAAAAGCTCCCCGCACTGTTCGGCGGCGAGGAGGTCTTTGAAAAGGCTGAGGAGCTTATGAGCGACGACAATATCACCGTTCTCCTCGAGGAACTCCGCGGAATCTACCGCGATGCCTCCGGGATATGCGGCGGCGACGGCACTGTGACCGTTGACCTCGGCCTTGTCAACAAGACCGACTACTATACCGGACTTATCATAAAGGGCTATTTACAGGGCCACGGCGAGGAGGTCCTCTCCGGCGGCCGCTATGACAAGCTCATCTCGGAGTTCGGCTATGACGTTCCCGCGGTAGGCTTTGCGGTGAACGTGAACGCTATCACAAAGATAATCGAGAAAAACGGCGCTCTCCCAGCTGTTCCGGCGGCTGACGCGATAGTCTTCGCGGCTGAGGGCTGCGAGACAGAGGCATTCAAAAAGGCTGACGAGCTCCGCGCTCAGGGACTTGTGGTCGAGAACGCGCTCTCGGACGACCTCGATTCGGTAAGAGCCTACGCTATGGAGAGAAAGATCGCTAAGATCGTCGTTGTTGACGGCGCTGGCAAGGAGGATAAATGATGAGCAGACCTATCAGAATGGCTCTGACTAAGGGCAGGCTTGAAAAGGATACCGTCGGACTTCTCGAGAAGCT
>CAMOXW010000247.1 GCA_946629405.1 uncultured Ruminococcus sp. | reverse complement strand
CGCTGAGCTGGCGGATGAGCTTTGCAGCCTGTGCGGATGTCATTTTCATAGGTAGAACCTCCTCTGTTGAAGATATTGATATTATACAACTGCTGGCTGTATTTGTCAAGAGGTTTCTGCTTAATAAACAAAACGAGCAGATGCGGTATATTTGCAATTCGGGAACGCAGAACCACTCAAAAGCTATATCCAACAATTTTTTCACAAGGAGATGCGTATGCGGGTAAGCAGGATCAGGCTCAACTGCCGGCGCGATAAGCCGATAACCGGCGATATAGGCACAAATCATACACTTTATTATTTCAGGTCGCCGGTGATCCTCGTCAGCGGCAGCCGCGAAACTCCGGCAGACAGCGGTACAGCCGTCCTTTCCTCCGGAGGTCTCCGGCATGAGTTCCGCCCGGTGAAGAATAACATTCTGAGCTTCGACTGCGTGAGCTTCAGGATGACCGCCGCTGACCGGCAGTACGTCGAATCGCTCGGGATAGAGCCTGACGAGCCGGTCGCAGTGAAGGACGATTACGTTCTCTCGGGACTGCTGCGGTGCATGAGGTCGCAGTCTGTGACAAAGACGAAGAATCAGGGCGAATTCATGGAGCTTTCACTCAGACTCGTCCTGCTTGCGGTCAGCAGCGCCGCTGACCCCGGGGAGGATAACGAGCGGCACGTTCCGAGGTATGCTGAGCTGAAAGCCCTGCGCGAGGCGATCTACGACGACCCGACAGGTGACTGGAACTCTGCGGTAATGGCGGAGGATATGGAGATCAGCCGCGCCTACTTCCACCGCATCTACTTTGAAGCGTTCGGAGTGACCTGCCGTCAGGACGTTATCGAGAGCCGGCTGATGCACGCGGCTGAGCTGCTGAAAAACAGCGATCTTTCGATAAGCGCCATCGCCGAACAGTGCGGCTATGAAAGCGAATCCTATTTTATGAGGCAGTTCAAGCAGCACAAGGGCATGACCCCGAGCGAGTACAGGAATTCCCCCGAAATGCCCGGCGGGAAGTTTCCCGTGAACTTGCACTGATTGACTATTGACAATTCCCGGAAAATATATTATAATAATATGTAATGTCCAGATTACTACTATAAGGAGTGTTTTTATATGGCAGCTAAAAAAATGTCCAGAGACAGCTACGAGAAGCTCGTTGCTGAGCTCGATGACCTCAAGATCAATAAACGTAAGGAGGTCGCTGAAAGGCTGAAAGTAGCCCGTTCCTACGGAGACCTCTCCGAAAACGCTGAGTACGACGAGGCTAAAAACGAACAGGCTATCCTTGAGGCTCAGATCAAGGAGCTCCAGTTTACTATCGACAACGCCGAGATCGTTGACGATTCCAATATCTCGCTCGACGAGGTGGGCATGAGCTCGAAGATCACCATAAAGCGCCTTGATACGGGCAAGATCGAGACCTTCACCATCGTGGGTACAAACCACGCCAACGTAAGAGAGGGCAAGATCTCCGACGAGTCCCCGATCGGCAAGGCGGCTATGAAGAAGAAGGTGGGAGATATCATTATCGTTGAAGCTCCCGCAGGCGAGCTGCGATTCGAGCTCGTAGAAATATCCAAGTAATTCCCGAAAGGACGTATTCCAATGAGCGAAAATCAGGTAAATTCCGCCCCTCAGGCTGAACAGCCCGAGCAGGATATAAACATTCTCAAGAAAGACAGGCTCGATAAGCTCGCAGCACTCCGTGAGGGCGGCTGCGACCCCTATGAGGTGACAAAGTTCGACGTTACCGCAAGAGCTGCACAGCTCAAGGCTGATTATGAGGCTAAAGAGGCTGAGATCATCGCTGAATGCGGCGATGACGAGGAAAAAAAGTCAGCCGCTCTTGAGGCTTTGAACGGAAATATCATCCGCATCGCCGGACGTATCATGAGCTGGCGCGATATGGGCAAGGCTAACTTCATCGACCTGCGCGACGTTTCCGACCGTATACAGGTCTATATCCGCTCCAATGACGTCGGCGCTGACGTTTTCAAGGAATTCAAGAAGAAGTGGGATATCGGCGATATCATCGGCGTCGAGGGCTTTGTTTTCAGGACGAGAAAGGGCGAGATCTCCGTTCACGCTCACAGCATAAAGCTCCTCTCGAAGTCCCTGCTCCCGCTCCCCGAGAAGTGGCACGGCCTGAAGGATACCGACACAAGGTACCGTCAGAGATATGTTGACCTCATCATAAATCCCGAGGTCAGGGACACATTCGTGAAAAGATCGAAGATAATCGCCTCTATAAGACGCTATCTCGACGGCCGCGGCTTCATGGAAGTCGAGACACCTATGCTCGTTTCCAATGCCGGCGGTGCTGCCGCAAGACCCTTCGAGACACACTATAACGCCCTCGATGAGGACGTTAAGCTCCGCATAAGCCTCGAGCTCTACCTCAAGCGCCTCATCGTCGGCGGCCTTGAAAGAGTTTACGAGATCGGCAGAGTTTTCCGCAATGAAGGTGTCGATACCCGCCATAACCCCGAATTTACCCTCATGGAGCTGTATCAGGCTTACACCGACTATCACGGCATGATGGACCTTACGGAGGATATGTTCCGCCACGTTGCTCAGGAGGTCTGCGGAACTACCTGCGTGCCCTACGGCGAGCATATGATCGACCTCGGAAAGCCCTTCGAGAGGCTGACTATGATCGAGGCTGTAAAGAAGTATTCCGGCGTGGATTTCACGCAGATAACAACTCTTGAGGAAGCCCGTGCTGCCGCTAAGGAGCACAATGTCGAGTTTGAGGAGCGCCATAAGCGCGGCGATATCCTCAACCTGTTCTTCGAGGCTTTCGTCGAGGAACACCTCGTTCAGCCGACCTTCATCATGGATCACCCGGTCGAGATCTCTCCGCTTACCAAGAAAAAGCCCGATGCTCCGGACTATGTTGAGCGTTTTGAGCTGTTCATCACCGGCAGGGAAATGTGCAACGCCTACTCCGAGCTGAACGATCCTATCGACCAGCGCGAGCGCTTCAGGGCTCAGGAGGAGGCTCTCAGCCAGGGCGACGAGGAAGCTAACCGCACAGACGAGGATTTCCTGCGCGCTCTCGAGATCGGTATGCCCCCCACGGGCGGTATTGGCTACGGCATCGACCGTCTTGTAATGCTGCTCACGAACAGCCCTTCCATCAGGGATGTGCTGCTCTTCCCGACGATGAAGAGTCTGCCTGCAAACGGCGGACGTCCTGCAAAGGAAGAATCAGAGGAATAATATCAAAGCTCCCCGCTGTGGGGAGCTTGTTTGTGCAAGGAGAAGAAAATGCCCGCAGCTATATTTTTTGACATAGACGGAACTCTCATAACCGAGGACGCACGGATGCTCATTCCCGAAAGCACCCGCGAGGCTATCGCACGGACGCGCAGCCTCGGGAACTATACCTTCATAAACTCCGGCAGAACTGCCTTCAACATCAGCAAAAGAGTGAAGGAGCTCGGCTTCGACGGAATGATCTGCGGCTGCGGGACGTATATCGAGCTCGGCGGGGAGGTCATCCTCCGCCACACCTTAGAGCAGAGCTTCTGCCGGGAGATCGCGGAGCTTATGCGAAGGTGCGCTGTCACGCCGGTCTACGAGCATACGGACGGCTATTTCTTCGACGATAGATCGCCGGTCACGGACGATCTGAGGGACTTTATGGAGAACTTCGTCGAGAGCGGCATAGACATTTCGCGCCGCGTTGAGGACGAGGATTTCATATTCGACAAGTTCGTGATCTGGGTGAACGAAAAATCGGACTTTGAGCTTTTCAGCCGCGAGGTCGGGAAGTATTTCTCGATCATCGACCGCGGAAACGGCTTCTATGAGAACGTTCCGCTCGGCTTCACAAAGGCGACCGCGATAGACATAGTGCTTGAAAGGCTCGGTATTTCGCGGGAAAACGCCTACGCTATCGGCGACAGCAGGAACGACCTCCCGATGCTGGAGGCTGTACCGAACAGTATAGCAATGGGCGGCGCGGAGACGATCTATCCCTATGTTTCGTACATCACCACCCCTATCGAGGAGGACGGCATCGCCAATGCGCTCAGACATTACAGCCTGATATGACCAAACCCGCGCCGGGTGGTGTGGATTTACGGAAGTTTTATGTGCGACCTACTGGGGCAAACCTTTCTGAGGAAAGGTTCTTCCCCAGACCCCTTTCCAAAGACTTTTAGCATGATTTTTTCAAAAATAGAGCGCACTTATAAGACGAGCGTCCCAGAATTTCTGGGGCGCTCTATTTTTGAAAAAATAAACGTCGAAAGTTTTTGAAGGGGAGTTTGAGGGGGAACTTTTTTCAAAAAGTTCCTCCCTCAAT
>CAMOXW010000246.1 GCA_946629405.1 uncultured Ruminococcus sp. | reverse complement strand
GAGTGTACTATCAACTGGAACGCATCACTTGCGTGGCTGACAGGATTCGTCGCACAGAATAACGGCGGTATCGAGGTAGGCGCGGTCAACCAGTCCGAGAAGAAGGAGACTAAGACCACCGAGGCTGCAACAGAGAAGGAGAAGTCCTCCACGACCTCCGAGAAGGCCACAAAGGCTGATAAGACTACAGAGAGCGAAACAACTACTGCGGCAGAGAGCTCGTCCGACAAGGGCAGAAAATCGAATCTTGGCGTAGTAGCGCTGATTTCCGGTGCTGTCATCATTGGACTTATCTCGATAGAGTTCTTTGTATACAAGCTCATCCAGATGAAGAAGAAGCAATAAAAAACACAGCCGCACTAATGTGCGGCTGTTTGTTTACCTGTAAAAAAGTGGGTGCGAATTCCTCGCACCCACACTTTATATTTCCTGTTCTCCAAAGATACGGATGGCTTTCATCATGATAGCGCACTCGAGGCGCTTTTTTTCGAGCTGACATGAGAGCTTGTGAGCTGTGCGGATATCGCCCATATACTGGTAATTATTGGCATTGCATCCGCCGCTGCAATAGAACTTTGCCCAGCACTTGCGGCAGTCTGGCTTGGAGTAAACGTGAGCCTTTGCGAAGTCTGCCTTCATCTCGTAGTTGAAGGTGCCGTCGTCGATATTTCCCATTTTGTACTCATCAATGCCTACGAACTGGTGGCAGGGGAAGATATCGCCGTCTGGAGTAATGGCGACATAGTCGTTGCCGCAGCCGCAGCCGCGGAGTCTCTTGATAGCGCAGGGTCCCTGGTCGAGGTCGAGCATAAAGTGGAAGAAGTTGAACTTCTTGCCGGTCTTTTCGTTGTCGATTATTTTCTGAGCCAGCACCTCATACTCCTTGAAAACGGCAGGGAGATCCTTCTCGGTGAGGGCGTACTCATCACCGTCGCCGACAACGGGCTCAATGGATATCTGGTCAAATCCTGCGTTATACAGCGCAAAAACGTCGTTTGAGAAGTCGAGGTTCTTATTTGTGAACGTGCCGCGGACGTAGTATTCCTTATCGCCGCGTCCAGCAACGAGCTGCTTGTATTTGGGCAGGATCATATCGTAGCAGCCCTTGCCGTTGGGAAGAACGCGGAAATAATCATTGACCTCCTTGCGGCCGTCGATAGAGAGCACGACGTTGGACATCTCGCGGTTGATGAAGTCTATCTTTTCGTCGTCGAGCAGGAGACCGTTTGTAGTTATGGTGAAGCGGAAGTGCTTGCCGTATTCTTTTTCACGCGAGCGGGCGTATTCAACGACCTGTTTTACGACGTTGAAGTTCATGAGGGGCTCTCCGCCGAAGAAGTCGAGCTCGAGGTTTTCGCGGTTTCCGGAATTTTCGAGAAGGAAGTCGATAGCGTGCTTGCCGGTCTCGAAGGACATGAGCTTTCTGCCCTTGCCGAAGTCGCCTGTGGAGGCGAAGCAGTATTTGCATCTGAGCTGACAGTCGTGAGCGATATTCAGGCACATAGCCTTTATCGGGGAGGCGACGGAGCGCTCTGCGAACTGCTCGTAGTCGTCCTCTGAAAATAATATTTTATCGTTGTAGAGCTCGACTATTTCCTGATAGCAGGACTCGATATCCTCCGGCTCATAGGAGCGTGAGAGCTTCTCGATGACCTTTGCGGGACATTTTTCCTCAAAGGGAGGTTCGACATTGTCGAGAAGGTCATAAGTTAGCTCGTCCACGATATGAACGCCGCCGCTGTTGACGTCGAGGACGATGTTAAAGCCGTTTAGCTTATATTTATGTATCATATCCAACAACCTTTCATACTATACTAAAAAATTTGAGGCGGAGATCACACAACCGCCTCAACAGACCATTAACGTAAGCTGTAAAATGGACTTATCTCTCGCACTTCTGGTTTGCAACTGTGCAGGAAGTCTTGCAGGCAGACTGGCAGGAAGCCTGGCACTTGCCGCAGCCGCCCTTCTGAGCGGACTCCTTGAGATTAGCCTTATTGATTGTCTGGATGTGCTTCATGTTTTTTACCCTCCTATAGACGATACAGTGAGTGTACACTGCTTGCTAATGAAATTATTATAGCACAAAAGGCAAAGATTTTCAATAGTTTTTGCAATAAAATGAAAGTTTGTTAGATTTCTACAATAATGATAGTTGATTTTCGTGACGGATTAACACGGCTTAAATTTTAAGCAAATAAAAATAAATTGTAAATTTTCTGTTAATAAGCTATAATTGCAACTGATAGCTCAGGCGTTCCTTACCGCATCCTTCATCGACTTCACATATTCGCCTACATAAGGAGCGGCATCCCGGCCGTATTTTTCGAGCAGCTTGATTATTGCAGAGCCGACAATCGCGCCGTCAGAGAGCGAAGCCATTTTTGCAGCCTGCTCCGGGGTGGATATGCCGAAGCCAACCGCGCAGGGAATATCTGTATTCTCGCGGATCATTCGGACGATATCGCCGATATCAGTGGTTATCTCGCTGCGGGTGCCGGTGACTCCGAGGCTTGAAACGACGTAAATGAAGCCCTCAGCCTCTTTGGCGATCATAGCGATGCGGTTCTTCGAGGTCGGAGCGATGAGCGAGATAAGGTCAACTCCGTACTGCTTTGCAACTGCCGAGAATTCCTCCTTTTCCTCGAATGGAAGGTCAGGGAGAATAACTCCGCCCACGCCTGTCTCGCAGCAGCGTGCCATGAAGCGTTCAGCGCCGTAGGAGAAAACAACGTTTGCATAGGTCATGAATACGAGAGGTATCTTGATGTCCCTGCGCAGCTCCATGACGAACGCGAAAATCTTGTCAGTGGTTATTCCGCCTGCAAGAGCACGGATATTGGCGTCCTGAATTACGGGACCCTCTGCTGTCGGATCGGAGAAGGGTATGCCGAGCTCGATGAGGTCAGCGCCGTTTTCAGCGGCAGCGCGGATGACTTTGCCGGTAGTTTCGAGGTCGGGGTCACCGCAGGTTATGAACGGGATAAATGCCTTGCCGTTTGCAAAGGCAGTTCTTATATCACTCATAGATATCCTCCCCTCTGTATCGTGCGATAGCGGCGCAGTCTTTGTCGCCCCTGCCGGAAATAGTTATAATGATAATCTTGTCCTTGTCCATAGTCGGGGCAAGCTTCATAGCATATGCAACAGCGTGTGCGGATTCGATAGCCGGGATTATTCCCTCTGTGCGTGAGAGATATTCAAACGCATTGACGGCCTCATCGTCGGTAACCGGCACATATTCAGCCCTTCCGATATCGTGGAGATAAGCGTGCTCCGGGCCGACACCGGGGTAGTCAAGACCTGCCGAAATTGAGTACACCGGCGCTATCTGACCGTATTCGTCCTGGCAGAAATACGACTTCATCCCGTGGAAGATACCGAGCCTGCCGGTATTAACGGTAGCAGCGGTCTCGAAGGTGTCAATGCCGCGTCCGGCAGCCTCACAGCCGATGAGGCGGACTCCCTCGTCGGGGATAAAGTGGTAGAAGCTTCCGATAGCGTTCGAGCCGCCGCCAACACAGGCAATTACTGCGTCGGGAAGTCTTCCCTCCGCTTCAAGTATCTGTGCTCTCGACTCGCGGGAGATTACAGCCTGAAAATCGCGTACTATCGTCGGGAACGGATGAGGACCCATTACTGAGCCGAGGCAGTAGTGAGTATCAGTTATACGGCTGGTCCATTCGCGCATAGCCTCGGATACAGCGTCCTTCAGGGTAGCTGTGCCGGACTTTACCGGGATAACGTCGGCACCGAGGAGCTTCATGCGGTAAACGTTGAGAGCCTGACGCTTTGTGTCCTCCTCGCCCATGAAGACGACGCACTCCATATCGAGAAGTGCGGCGGCGGTAGCAGTAGCAACGCCGTGCTGACCTGCGCCTGTCTCAGCGATGAGGCGGGTCTTGCCCATTTTCTTTGCAAGGAGGGCCTGACCGAGCACGTTGTTTATCTTATGCGAGCCGGTGTGATTAAGGTCCTCGCGCTTGAGGTATATTTTTGCTCCGCCGAGCTCGCGGGTGAGCTTGTCAGCGCGGTAGAGCAGGGAGGGACGTCCGGCATAGCTGTTGAGCAGCTCGGAGAGTTCGCGGTTGAACTCAGAGTCGTCCTTATAGTGGTTATAGGCGTTCTCCAGCTCGATAACGGCGTTCATGAGTGTTTCGGGGATGTACTGCCCGCCGTGTATGCCGAAGCGTCCTCTTGACTGTGACATAATATCAATCCTTTCAATGGGTCATATATCTCTTACAGCGTCTGCAAAAGCCTTCATCTTGCGGTAATCCTTGATGCCGTCGGTCTCTATTGCAGAGCTTACGTCAACTGCGAAGGGGGCGAATTTCTTCACTATACTGCCGATATTTTCGGCAGTAAGCCCGCCCGCAAGGATATAGGGGCGATTTATGCTGCTCAGGAGGCTGTGGTCGAACATTTCGCCCGAGCCGGCGCCTGAGTCGAGGAGAACGATATCGGCATCGGAATGATCTGCTGCAATGATATCAGCCTCGCCCTTTACCTGGAAAGCCTGAATGACCGGAGCATGGGTCAGGCCGCGAAGATCGGCGATATATCCGTTATTTTCGTGGCCGTGGAGCTGTATGAAGTCGATTATGCCGTAGCTTACGAGGTCGGCAGCGTAGTCCGGTGGGACGTCCGCAAAAACTCCGACCGAGAGGATGCCTTCGTTGAGGCTGCTGTGGAGCGCAGCTGCTGCGCGGTAGGTTATGTACCGCTTGCTTCCGGGAACGAATACAAATCCGACGAATTCGGGTCTTACTCTGTTAGCGTAGTCTATATCTGCCTCACTTCTCAGCCCGCACATTTTGATCCTTGTCATAATAACCTCTCAATTCTGCTAATTTAGCCTGTTTATCCGGAGCCTTCATCAGTGCCTCGCCAATGAGGACTGCATCAGCTCCCGCCTGTCGTAATAATTGAATGTCAGCGGCAGTTCTTACGCCGCTTTCGGAAACGAAGATGATGTTTTCGGGAACGAGGCTTCGCATACGGCGGCTGTTCCCGGTATCGACTGAAAAATCGGAGAGATCGCGGTTGTTCACACCAATGAGCCTTGCGCCGGAGCTTACGGCTGCAGCAACTTCTTCAGCATTGTGAGCTTCTACAAGGGCAGAGATACCGAGCGTGTCACAAATGGCAATATAGTCTGATATCCGCTCAGGAGTGAGTATCGAGCATATCAGCAGTACAGCCTTTGCGCCGAGGAGCTTCGCCTCATAGATCATGTACTCGTCAACGGTGAAGTCCTTGCGTATACAAGGCACCGGTACACTCTGTGCGATCTCCTGTAAATAGCGGTCGCTGCCGAGGAACCACTTCGGCTCGGTCAGTACGGATATGCAGTCCGCACCTGCTTCGGCATATTCCCTCGCTATCTGGAGATAGGGGAAGTTCTCAGCGATCACGCCCTTTGACGGTGAAGCCTTTTTGCACTCACATATGAAAGCAATATCGTCCTTTTTCAGTGCCTTTTCAAACTCGAAGCCACCCTTAGGGAGGGCAAGTGCCCGCTCCCTTATCTCCTCCGCGGAGACTATTTCCTTTGCCGCAGCGACGCGCTCCATGGCGTGAGCGGCAAGTTTATCGAGAATAGTCATGCTTCACCTCAGCTGTTGGAAACTTCTATGACCTTTTCGAGAACAGCAAGAGCCTTGCCGCTGTCGATGAGCTGCTCTGCAAGCTTTATGCCCTCCGCTATTGACTCAGCCTTTCCGCCGATGAAAATAGAAGCGCCGGCGTTGAGAAGCACGGTATTGCGCTTGTGGCCTCTGATCTCGCCTGAGAGTATACCGCGTGTTATAGCCGCATTCTCAGCGGGAGTGCCGCCCCTCAGGTCGTCCTTTGTGCATTTCTCGAAGCCGAACTGCTCGGGAGTGATCTCATAATTCTTCATCCAGCCGTCCTTATACTCGCAGACAGCTGTGGGAGCGGAGAGAGAGATCTCGTCGAGCTTGTCGGTGCCGAAAACGACCATACCGCGCTTTGACCCGAGCTTCATGAGGACCTCTGCAACGGGTTCGAGCAGGACTCTGTCGTATACTCCGAGGAGGTGGCGCTTGGGGTAAGCCGGGTTGGTGAGCGGTCCGAGAATGTTGAATACGGTGCGGAAGCCGAGCTCCTTGCGGATAGGTCCGACGTACTTCATCGAAGTGTGGTATTTCTGGGCGAAGAAGAAGCAGAAGCCGGCTTCGTCAAGGAGTTTCCTGCACTTTTCCGGGTCGAGACTGATGTTCACGCCGAGAGCTTCGAGACAGTCAGCCGTACCGGATGCAGATGAAGCCGCGCGGTTGCCGTGCTTGGCAACGAGAATACCCGCTGCTGCAATGACCATAGCTGAGGTCGTGGAGATGTTGAAGCTGTTGGAGTGGTCGCCGCCTGTTCCGACGATTTCAAAGAGATCGAGGTCGTTCTCGAATCTGGTAGCAGCGTCACGCATAGCTGCCGCACAGCCGGTTATTTCGTCAATAGTTTCAGCCTTAGTGCTCTTGGTAGAGAGTGCTGAAAGGAAGGCTGCGTTCTGGGTGGGGGTTGTCTGTCCGCTCATTATTTCGGTAATAACTGTGTATGCCTCATCGTATGTCAGATCCTGCTTGTCAACAATTTTCGCAATCGCTTCTTTGATCATTGTTTTACACCTCTGATTTTGATTTAAAGATTTATAAAGTTTCTGAGCATTATCCTGCCGTCCGGGGTCATAATGGACTCCGGGTGGAACTGCACACCGAATATGGGGTATTCCCTGTGCTGAACGGCCATAACCTCGCCGTCGTCAGCAACAGCCGTTACCTCGAGACAGTCGGGGAGGGTGGCGGCATCAGCCGCGAGCGAGTGATATCTTGCCACGGGAGCGCCCTCATCAATGTCCTTGAAAATCGGGCTGCTGCCCTGGAATTTTATCACGGACTGCTTGCCGTGCATGAGCTTTTTCGCGTAGGTGACGGTAGCTCCGTAAGCTGCACAGATAGCCTGATGACCGAGACAAACGCCGAGAGTAGGGATTTTCCGGCAGATCGTTCCGGCTGCCTCGACTATGATACCGGCGTCCTCAGGGCGTCCGGGGCCGGGGGAGAGGATAATGCGGTCCGGGGCGAGCTTTTCTATTTCGGAGACGGTCATCCCGTCGTTGCGTATGACCCTGATATCGGGCTCTATCTCGCCTATAAGCTGATAGAGGTTATAGGAAAAGCTGTCGTAGTTGTCGATAAGAAGGATCATAATTCCGCCTCCTCTGCTGCTTTGAGGGCATTCACGACCGCAGCCGCCTTGTTTATGCACTCCTGGTATTCCTTCTCGGGAACTGAATCTGCAACTATACCTGCGCCGCTGCGGACGAAGACCTTGTCGTTCTTCTTGTAGGCGATGCGGATAGCGATACAGGTGTCGAGGTTGCCGGTGAAGTCGATGTAGCCGATAGCACCTCCGTAGATGCCACGCTTATTGTTCTCAAGCTCAGCGATGAGCTGGCAGGCGCGGATTTTGGGAGCACCGGAAAGGGTCCCTGCCGGGAGGACAGCGCTTACGGCGTCGAGGCCGTCGAATTCATCGCGTATCTCTCCGCGGACGGTCGAGCCGATGTGCATAACGTGGGAGTAGCGCTCGATGCTGTGGAGCTTTTCAACGATGACGCTGCCGAATCTGCTTATTTTTCCGAGGTCGTTCCTTCCAAGGTCTACCAGCATATTGTGCTCTGCAAGTTCTTTCTCATCGGCAAGGAGATCAGCTTCAAGGGCTTTGTCCTCCTCGTCGGACTTGCCGCGCGGACGTGTGCCGGCAAGCGGGAAGGTATGAAGCACACCGTCTTCGAGCTTCACGAGGGTCTCAGGTGAAGCACCGGCTATTTCGACATCGGTGCCGGAGAAATAGAACATATACGGCGAAGGATTGATAGTCCTGAGCACGCGGTAGGTGTTGAGCAGGCTTCCCTCAAATCCTGCACTGAGGCGGTTCGAGAGTACGATCTGGAAGATATCGCCCTCATGGATATGGCGTTTTGCCTTTTCGACCATAGCGCAGTATTCCTCCTTGCTGAACAGGGGAGTTACCTCCGAGGTAAGTTTTCCTGCGGGCTCTGATCTGCGGTCGCCGCTGCGGAGCAGGTCAGCCATATGGACGAGTTCGAGCTTTGCCTTGTTATAGCCTGCCTCGCCCTCGCTGAGCTTCATGTTGGCAATGAGGATTATTTTCTGGCGGAAGTTGTCGAAGGCTATGACCTTGTCAAAGAGCATGAGGTCAACGTCCTTGAAATTCTCGGTATCGTTGGTATCTGTTCTCAGGGACTTTTCGGAATACGCGAGGAAGTCGTAGGAGAAATAACCCACAAGACCGCCTGTGAATGGCGGAAGATAGCTGAATTTCGGGCTTTTGTACTGTGAGAGTATCTGTCTTATCTGGATGCTTGGATCGTCAGAGGTCATTTTTATGTCGCCGATAGTAAGGTCGCTGCCTGAAGCAGTTATCTGAGCCTTGGGGTCGAAGCCGAGGAAGGTATAGCGTCCCCACTTCTCCTTTTCGGCAACTGATTCAAGCATATAGCAGTGTGTGGAGACGTTCCGCAGCGCTCTTATAGCTTCGATAGGCGTGCAGATGTCTGCCATGATCTCGCAGCTCACGGGGAGAATATCGTACTTTCCCTCGGCAGTGAGCTCAGTGACTTTGCTGAATTCGGGTAAAAATTGCATATAAGCACCTCCGTATCTGCCGGGTAATAAAAAAGCCCTGACAGAATTATTTCTGTCAAGGACGAATAGTCAATATCCGCGGTACCACCTTGATTCACGGCATCAGCCGTGCGCTTACAGGATACAAGCATATCCCTGATGTTTAACGCACATCCTCACGTTGCAGAATACTCTGGATTTAAGCCGGAAACGCTGTGCTGAGAACCACTGCCGCGCCTCTAAGCCGCTTGCCGCGTCCTCTAAGCCGCTTGCCGCATTCCCTGAATAAGCCCATTTGACTGCACCCTCAGCGGTCCATTTGATGATCTGTGTTTCGCCTGACTCTCAGCAACGCAGGCTCTCTGTGGAGGCATGGTCATCTTTATCTCCGCTTCAACGGTTTGACTATGGATATTATAGCACTGCAATGAGGATTTGTCAAGAGCTTTTTTGAAAAAAACGGATGACTGATGTAATTCTGTACAGGTGCTATGCCGGCTGCCTGGCCGGCGAAAGTTGACATCGGGGCTTGCGGCTGATATAATAAATATATGACATGAGAGGAGGAACAGCATGATACTTTACTATGAGATAATGTTTTTTACTTCGGTGATACTGACCGTAATATATGCGCTTATCTGGAACAAGCGGTTCAATGTTCACTTTACACTGATATTCTTTCTTATGCCTCTGAGCGAGCTGGGATATGTTATGCTTGCGGGCTCGGACAGCCTGAGCGAGGCGCTTGCCGCACAGAAAATACTGTACGCGGGAGCCTGCTTCCTGATACTCCTGATAATGCTTTCGATATTCTCGGTGTGCAGGATAAAGCTGAACCGCTGGTTCCACACCGTTGTTATACTGCTCAGTCCGCTCATATACATCGGGGCGCTGACTATGGGACGAAGCAAGCTTTTCTACACGAACGTAACCTTTGAGAAGACAGGCGGCGTTTCGGTGCTCCATAAGGACTACGGCGTGCTGCACCATGTTTTCTACGGGATGCTGATACTGTATATGTTCCTGAGTACCGCGGCGCTGATATACACTCTAAGGAAAAAGGACATCTCCAACAAAACTATCTACCTCATGTTCCTGCCGGAAATGATAACCTTCGTGTGTTTCTTCGGGGGGAAGATATACAGCGATACCTTCGAGCTTGTACCGTTCGGATATGTCTTCGCGCAGGTGATATACCTGATAATCATCCACCGTATGTGCCTTTACGAGATCGGCGATACCGCGGCGGACGCACTTGTCCAGAACGGAAATACCGGCTTTGTTTCGCTTGATATGAAGCTCAATTACCTTGCAAGCAATGAGACTGCGAAGCGTATTTTCCCCGTGCTCAATGAGCTGTGTGTCGATAAGCCCGTCAGCACCTTCAACGATATGAAGGCGAATTTCCTCGAATGGGTCGAGAGGTTCAGGAACGACGAAAACTGCGCTCCTGCGTTATACAGGTCTGGCGGGAACTCCTATCAGGTCACGGTGTCCTATCTCTGCATCGGCGGCAGGAAGTACGGCTATCAGTTCTTTATCACGGATGACACAAAGAATCAGCAGTACATTACCCTGCTCGACCGCTATAACTCCGACCTTCGCCGCGAGGTAAGCGAGAAGACCGCACACATCCTTGGTATGCACGACAAGCTGATAATGAGCATGGCTATCATGGTCGAGAGCCGCGACAATTCTACCGGAGGACATATCCGCCGTACAAGCGATGTTGTGAGGATACTTATGGACGAGATCATGAAGGAGAACGAGCTCGGGCTGAAGGAGAGCTTCTGCCAGAGGGTCATCAAGGCCGCACCTATGCACGATCTCGGGAAAATCGCCGTAGACGACGCTATACTTCGCAAACCCGCACGCTTCACCGACGAGGAATTCAGGATAATGAAGACCCATGCTGCGGAGGGAGCGCGTATCGTTCACAATATCCTCGACGGCACTGACGATATCGAGTTCCATATTATCGCCGAAAATGTGGCTCATTACCACCACGAGCGCTGGGACGGCTCAGGATATCCCTCGGGACTGAAGGGAGAGGAGATACCGCTTGAAGCGCGTATCATGGCTGTTGCCGATGTTTACGATGCACTGGTCAGCAAAAGAGTTTACAAGGAGAGTATGTCCTTTGAGGAGGCAGACCGGATAATAATGGAGGGTATGGGGAGGCATTTTGACAACAGCCTCGAAAAATACTATGTCAGCGCCCGCCCGCGCCTTGAAGAATACTACAGTTCTTTAGAGTAAAAAGAAAGCTCCCATGCGGGAGCTTTTTTTACTTTGAAAACACCGTTTCCCTGATCATATCATAATTCGCGTCAAAGTCCACCTCGATGACCCAGCCGTTAGGATTATTCGGGTCGTCGGAGAACGTTCCCTCGGCAGGTATCTGGAGCTGTTCAGTGTCATATTTTAGGAGGAAAGGCAGCCTCAGTGACAGCAGGTACAGCTC
>CAMOXW010000245.1 GCA_946629405.1 uncultured Ruminococcus sp. | reverse complement strand
GATACCGGGCAGGTCGGTGATGACCACGCCGTCGAGTTTTTTGAGCTTGCCCTCCTTTTTCTCCACCGTAACGCCGGGCCAGTTACCAACGAACTGATTGGAGCCTGTCAGGGCGTTGAAGAGGGTAGTCTTGCCGCAGTTCGGGTTGCCTGCGAGCGCGATTCTGATACTCATTGAAATTATCCTCACTTTCTGTCAGCCGGAACAATAATTATTAGCAAATTCTAACTATATTAGTCCAAACTAACCAATCTCCAAAAAAATCAGGCTTACTGCACTTCTACCATAGCAGCGTCAGCCTTGCGGATAGAGAGCTCGTAGCCTCTGACTGTGACCTCGAGCGGGTCTCCGAGGGGAGCTACCTTGCGGACAGTTACCTGCACGCCCTTGGTGAGTCCCATATCCATGATACGGCGCTTGACTGCGCCCTCTCCGGTAAGCTTCTTAACGGTGACGGTGTCGCCGATATTGACATCTCTGAGAGTCATACTTATCCTCCTTAAAAAAATCTCCGCCGCGGCTCAGACCATGATCTTCTGCGCCATTTCGCGGCTTATAGCGATCCTTGCCTCCTTGACGTTCACGATGAGGTTACCGTCAACGGTATTGACGACCTTTACAGTACCGCCGGAAACGAAGCCGAGGTTTTCGAGGTGCTTTTTGACCTCAGGCGTTCCGCCGAGCCTCTGGATAGTGTATTCTTCTCCTATGTTCGCAAGTGAAAGCGGCATCATAAATTCCTCCTTATAAAATTGAGCGCAATAAGGTTAGGACTTGCTAACCTTATTATATTATACATCATGCTTCTCATTAAGTCAACAGGTTTTTTGCAATTTTTTCAAGTTTGTGCAAACAGCCCTTTGTTGATATCCGATATCTCAAAAATCTGTAAAACCTGCTCATAATTCGCAATGATTAAATTTTTGATTTGTCCGGAATGCTTTGCGGGGGTCTGACATCGGCCACACATAAAACAACGGCAGCCCGTAAAGAGCCGCCGTTTTGGAGGGAGATCACGCAGTGAATACTGCGCGTCTTAGGCGTATGAGGTCGAACACATCGACCGTGTTGTCGCCGTTCATGTCGGCGAGCTTACCCTGATCGGCAGTCATAGCCTTTCTGCCGAGAAGGTGGTTGGAAAGCGTTACTATATCCGCGAGGTCAACGCTGCCGTCGATATTCACATCACCTGTGAGAGCTTCCGGTTCACTTACGTCAGGAACGCCGAGAACAACGAAGTTTACGCACATATATGACTGTTCGTTGCTGCCGAGTGTTATTATTTCGCCAGCCTTGACAGTTTTTTCGTAGACCATAAATGTAACATCGTTTGACGATTTGAGGAGTGTCCGCATAAGTGTGTAGCTGCTTAACCATTCGGGAGCTTTTTCCACGCGCGAATCAAGGCCGACAATGAGCTTCATATCTTTACCGGCAGTGAAGGTAGCTGTATCACCGCTTATATTCTTGGCATCGCAGGCTGTGAGGAGGATCTCAGCACCTTCGAGTCCGGTTTGCAGTTCAGAAATTGTGAAATCCCTGTCGCCGAATATCCTTGAACCAACAGCGGCAGACGGTGCAATTGCCCAGACCGTAGGGTATGCATTTTCACTTACCTGAACGTCCTTGAAAAGATTTCCGTTCAGCGGGATAGCTTCCTTGCCGAAGGCGAAGCTGTCCATATTGAGCAGGTAGCCCTCGCCGCCGGTGAATTTCAGGTAGAGGTTAGCAGTGCCGCTTATCGTCGGGATATTGAACTCGAAGTCCTGATAGTCGCTGAATCCGGACGTTCCGGGGAAGTTTATCTTAGCTGCGGGAGTTGTACCTATGCTTCCGGTATAAAGCTCAATGGTCGCGGGATTTCCTGACATACGCGCCTTGAAGGTCCTTGCACCGTTCTCGAAATCGACCTTCCGGAACATCATCCAGTCACCATTCTCGACGAAGCCGATGTTCTGTCCGCCGCCGGCAGTATCCTCGGTGCGGATACCCTCCTGAGCTGTAAAGCTTTCAGCCTCTATAGTTTCAAAAGCAGATATCGGGTCAACAGCGGCCTCGGGAGAAAGCTCAACAACACCCTCAGGGAAGGAATTTACTGTGAGGTCATTGATATAGTATTCGATATTCATGTAGCCCTGACCGCAGTAGTCGCCCTTATAATCGGTCGGATCGCTGGGATCAAGACCTCTTGCGAGCTCCCATGTATCGTCCATTCCGTCATTATCGGCATCGGTTATCTCCTTCTGGAGAACCGCGTCGGGGTAGGTATAGGTCACGCCGCACTTTATATTGTAGCTGTCGAGCTTGGTCTCTGATTCGTCGTATACGGCAGTACCGGAGCACGAACCGGTGCCGTTCTTTGTTTCGCTTGCACACTGCTGGTCGATAGCGGTACGCTTGCCGGGGGATATGCCGTTTCCGGCGAAGCTCACAACATGGTCGAAGGCAGCATCGGCGCTCTCGCAGGACGTAGAAGTTGAAAGGTCCTCGCCGTCCACAACGGTCTGGAAGGGGGAGTAGCTGTGGAGGTCGTCCATAGTGATGCCGATAGCGGTCTTGAGGGTAACGCCTGACCAGTTGTCATTGGTGATGCTGTGAACGGAGCCGTCTTTGTTTAGCATCTTGTTGCCGTCGCAGTAAACCTTGAAGTTCTGGGGACTTGTTCCGCTGTCAACATACATCCAGTGGTAGCCTCCGGTGGTGGAATTGCCTGCTTTGAGGAAGTTATTGACGTAGTTGAGATGACCAATGGTGCCGTAGGCAGTCTGGTAGCCCCAGTCGTAGATGACGTTATTGGTGAAGTCGGCGGTCTCCTGACCGACGACCTTTCCGCGGAAGTTTCGTGAAACGTTGTGGATGATGAGGTTGTGGTCGAAGGTGAGGTATCCCTTGCCCATCATTATGCCGAAGCCGTGGAGGCCCTTTGAGTGTCCTCCCCATGAGTCGGCGGGACCGAGGACTGAATACTGCACCGTGTAGTATTCATTGTTTGAGTAAAGTCCCCACTGTTCGTCGGTAGTCCAGCCCATTGAGCAGTGGTCAATGATTGAGTGTGAGCCCTTTGCGCCGCCCCATGCGTCGTTGCCTGAGCTTGTGGAAGCGTAGGGGCCGGGGCGCGAGCTTATATAGCGGCAGATGATGTTGTCGCCGCCCATGCCCATTTTGTAGTTCTTGAGGGTGATACCGGAGCCTCCGGGAGCAGTCTGGCCGGCGATAGTGATGTTATCGGAGCAGATGATATTGCCCTTCAGCTCGATAGTTCCGCTTACGTCGAATACGACGATACGGTTCGGTTTGCTTACAGCGTCACGGAACGAGCCTGTTCCGCTGTCGTTGAGGTTTGTGACGTGGTAGATCTCGCCTCCGCGGCCGCCGGTGGTATACTTACCCGCACCGACAGCGCCGGGGAAAGCAAGTATCTTCGATGAAGCGGCATCAGCGGTATTATTGCTGCTTGGCGGAGCCATACCGGAAGCGCACGAAAGGATGGCCGTAAGACCTGTGATGAAGGCAGCAAGCCTTTTTGTACCGTTATGCATAATATCCCTCCAAAAATTATGAAATAATGTATACGCTAAATCTATTATTAACATTATACACTATAATCAGGACGAATGCAATGAAAAATAATATTTTGTTGTAAATATTTTAGTGCTTTATACCTGACGGGAGAATTATCGCTGTGCAGAATAATATCCCGCAATTCTTTGCGTAAGACTATCGTACACAGCTGGGATATCGTTGAAAGGCAGCAAAAAAAGCGGCATAATGCCGCTTTTTTACTTCATCTTTGCTGCTTCAAGAAATTCGTCGTAGAAATAGGCGAGCGAATTCTTTCCGCTGAGTATCTCTGCGCTCACAAGAGCACCTGTATATTTGCCGTTCTTGAAAACATAGCACTGACCGTTTCCGGCGTCTGCAAGCTCATATTTCAGGGAAGAGCCGTCCTTTGCGGTTAGCTGAGCACTGAGCAGCATATTTTCTACGTCCGGTTCTGCTTCAATGTCGATACCGGTGAGCCTTTCGATGCCGACGGAAGCGACGATGTTCTGGATCGCAAGCTTTATGCTGCTGTCATTGAGGTCGAATCCGGTGCCGTTGAGTTTGCCGCTGCCAGCCTCTGTATCGAGCTCGAAGTCCGCGCTTATATCGCCGAGAGTGAACTCTATGCGCGAAGCTGAGCCGTAGTCGATATTTGTGAATTCCTTGACTATGAAGGTGTAGGGAGTTTTATCGACGAGTGAGAAGTCGCCGGTCAGCATTATCATTACCTGATCTGTCTCCTTGACGTAAACGCTGGAGTAATTCTTGATCTGGTCGTATTTTGTGTTTATCAGGATAGTCCGCTGAGTGCCGTCAAGTCCGCGCACTGTTACGGTATATTCCGGCTTGTCCAGACCGTATACCGAGAGGTCTGAGGGGGCCTCCTCACGCATTCCCTCGAGGGACGCTTTTAGTCTTGTGATTACGGTAACTATGGAATCCACCGATGACTGGTCAAAGGCGAAGTCGGAATACTCAGGCGGGAGCGACCATGTTCCGCCCGCGGAGTCATATGTCAGGTCATAGACCGTCTCGCCGCCGTGCTCGAGAGTTATCTGTGCGATATTGTAGTCCTCGTAGGGGACGAGGTTCTTGCTTCGGAGCATCATGCGGCTTGTTTTGAGGACGCTGCCATAGAGCGAGCTTACAGCGTAGACCTTGTCTCTGTCGTCGAGGGTGACGTAGTAGAAATCGTTGGTAGGACTGATACCGCCGACATTGATCTTATAGGACTGAGTGCCGTCTGAAAGCTCGATCACACCGGCGCTGTCAAGTCCATAGGAAGCGGTCTTGCTGTCGTCTGCGGGGAAGCTCGTACTTGCCGTGAGGTAGCTCATATAGGTGCAGACGTTGTTGATATAATCCTGGTCAAGAGCAAAGTCGCCGCCGGAGGTCAGTGTCCATACGGAGTCTCTGAGCTCGGCAGTATAGGTATCTCCGTCGAAGGTGAACGTTGCCTTGTTTATAGAATCGCTGTCAAAGCTGAAAAGGTTATTGTCGGCGGCTTTTTCAGCCTGAGCCTTGTCGTCCTTGTCCTTCTTGTTCTTAGCGGCGAAGTAAGCTCCGGCGGAAGCACCTGCCGCGACAACGAGCGCAGCAAGTGCAGCTATTGGTTTTTTCATTATGCGTATCTCCTCTTGAGCCATACCAGAACGCCGAAAATGAGTATAGAAACGGGGAGTATAGCGGTGAGTGCCATAACGCGCTTAGCCTCCTTGGCGTTCTTGAAGACCATTGTATCGTAGGCATTGGCTTTGTTTCCGATGCCCATATCGACGTTGCTGTCGTAGAGCCATGTATTGGCGAAAATCGCAAGAGTTGAGCTTGCAATAGAGTAGTTGGGGAGGCAGTCCGGGTCGATGATGTCGCTTGTACCCATTACGAAGAGTTTTCCGCCGGATACTATATTATATGAGTAGAATCCGAAGTCGAGGTAGAGGTTCTTGTCGTTGAGTGTAGTCTCTGCGAAGTCGGCAGTATTCTCGTCGCCGCCCATAGGAGTGCTCTTTGTGGTATAGTAGCCGCTGTCGTCGCTGATGCTTCTGATTATGGAGCTTACCTCGTAATTGGCGGAATTGTACTGGTCATCCGGGAGCTGACCGAAGCTTCTTGTATTGAAGATAGCAGCGGTAGTCATGCCCTCATTTACCCTCTCGTTGAGCTGAGTGGTAAGATCCTGCGTGAAGTCGTCTGTTGCATAGGGGTACATAACGCGGAAATAAGCAGGATTCTGGACGTCGTTGTGGTCGGGAAGCTGGTTGGTGGGATTCGTATCGGTAACGAAGTTGTAGTCCATTTCGATACCCGAGGTAGAAAGCACCTTTTCGATATTGCGGAAGCGTCCTTCTGTCTCGCAGGGACCGATGAGCATGGAGACTGAGCCGCCGTTGTCGATGAAGGAAAGGAGCAGGTCTCTTTCCTTCTCAGTGATATCGGTCTGGGGGCCGATGAGCCAGATAGCGGCTGTATTTCCGGGGATAGCGCCTGCTTCATCAAGGTCGAGGCTCTCGGTCGAGTAGTTGTCGGTGCGGAGGGTGCGGGCGAAGTAGGCATAAGAATCATCAATAGTCTTTTCGCCGTGGCCTGTGAGGAAGTACATAGTCGGGAGTGAACCGGAGGTGCAGACCTTTATAGCACCTGCGATGAGTTCCTCACCGGCATAGACCCTGAGTCTGTTGCCGGCGTATTCGGTATACTGGTAAACCCATTTTTCGGGGACTCTCTTGATTACCTCACCGCACTTTACGAAGATATCACCGCGTGAGGTGGTGAGAGTGCCTGTCGGGTCGAGCGATTTGGTGAGCTCGGGGTCCTTATCGGGGTCGAAGCAGGTGAGAGTGATATTATCGCGGGACTTGAGCTCAGAGAGCGTGTGGTAGAGTGCAAGCGTATCGGGGTCGTCCTTGACGAGCTGGAGGCTTTCAAGGAGAAGGTAAATGTCAATATGCTTGTCCGAGGTCTCTTTGAGGAGGTCCTTGGTCTTTGAGTTGAGTGTGTACTGCTTTGCGGGTGTCAGGTCATAGACCTTATCCTTCATATCGGCGATGAGGTTCACCGGCACGAATACTGCGAGCACAAGAACTGCGAGCAGGAAGGCAACAATGCCGGAAAAGTTGAATTTTTTGTCCTTCATGCGGCTCACCCCCTCTTCCAGCGGCGCTTCTCAATGGATATGTATGTCCACGCGAGGAGCACGATTATTGCGGAAATGAAGAACACAAGATCGGAAAGTCTGATGAATCCTGCTGAGAAATAGGCGAATCTGGGTTGTGCGGCGAACGACATCAGAAAGTTCTGGAGCTTGGGGTACTGCGAGATGAAGCCAGTTCTTGAGAAGTCGTCGAGGAACAGGAACAGGAACATTACGAGTTCGCCGATGATAGCGGCGATGATAGAGCTCTCGGTGAAGGATGAGATGAGCATACCCACGCAGATGAACATCGTTCCCCAGAAGAAGAAACCGATGTAAGCGCATCTGAGCTGGCTGTAGACGACCTCACCGTAATGCTCGGTGATGATCGGGAATATCACAGTGCCGGCGAGCATAAATATGAAAACGGTGACATTTGCGAGGAACTTTGCGATAACTATTTTAAGCACGCTTACCGGCGAGGTCATGAGCAGTACCTCTGTGCCGAATTTCCGCTCATCGGAGAACGTTCTCATAGTGATGATAGGGATGAGGAAGATGCAGTAAATGATCGAGTTGTAGAAAATTTCTGTGTAAGAGAATACTGCGACGTTACTGTCAAGGTCAGCGACCTTCGTGGAGAGCATATAGGTGAACAGGAGCAGGAAAAGCGCCGTAACCGTATAGGCGAAGGGCGTCAGGAAGAACGAGTGCAGCTCCTTCTTATAAATAGGAAACATTTTAATTATCCTCCTTTTCTTCTGAGTCTCCGCCGGATTTTTCCTCAGAGCTGTCAGCCGGACTCATTTCAGCAAGAAGGTCCTGCAGACTTGTTTTCTGGACGGGACGGTTGATGAGCTCGATGAATACGTTTTCGAGGTTTGGCCTGTCGGTGAAGATCTCGAGGATGTTGACGTTGTTTTTGATGAGCTCGGTCATGAGTGAGCTGCGGATCTCGTCCGCATCGCCCTCGAGCTGGACGGTGAAGGAGAAGATGCCGCTGCCCTCATCTGTGATGTCGAGCATCTCCTTGACGCCCCTGGTAAGCTCAATTATGGAAGCAGCAGTGCTCTTGTCGCCCTTAGTCTTGATATGGAGAACGAGCCCGGTCGAGAAGGAGCTCTCGAGGTTGCCGATGGTGTCGATGGCGCGGATATCGCCCTTGTTGATGATGACAACGCGGTCACAGACCTCGCTGACCTCACTGAGGATATGGGAGCTGAAAATAACCGAGTGGTCTTTTTTGAGGCTGCGGATGAGGTTTCTGACCTCGATCACCTGATTCGGGTCAAGACCTACGGTCGGCTCATCGAGGATAAGGAATTTCGGGTCGCCGAGAAGCGCCTGAGCGAAGCCGACACGCTGCTTGTAGCCTTTCGAGAGATTGCGGATTAGCTTGCCCTTGACATCAACGATGTTGAGGAGCTTCATAACGCGGTCGATCTCGTCGCCGCGCTCGCTGAAGGGGACACGCTTCAGGCCGGCACAGAAGCGGAGGTATTCCTTTACCTTCATTTCGGGGTAGACCGGAGGTATCTCCGGGAGGTAGCCGATATCACGCTTAGCCTTGACGGGTTCGCGGGAGATATCAATGCCGTTGATCGTGACTTTACCGGCGGACATAGGCAGATAGCCGGTTATCATGTTCATGGTGGTGGACTTCCCGGCGCCGTTTGGTCCGAGGAATCCGAGTATCTCATTATCGTTTATTGTAAAGCTTATATCGTTGACAGCACGATTTGAGCCATAGTACTTCGTAAGATTTTCAATAGTGATCATGAGCTTCTCCTTTCATATAATATAAATGTTGCGAATTATCATCCTGTATAAAAAACATACTATTTCATTATCTCAAAAAAATATGTACATTTCATGAACGATTGATGAATAAACTGTTAAATAAGCAGAAACGGACGTTCTTCAACATGAGCGGCTCTTTATGACTTACTGGTAAATAGTATCGCGTATGTGTGAGAATTATGTGAAATTTAATTGTACATGAGATGAATGTTGGAAAGCCAAGTTAAACAAAAAAATCTGTTTACAAAAAATTCAAAAACGATTTTTGGCTCCTCCTGACCGGGTAGACAAAATGCACAAAAAAGGTTTTGATTGTGTGTGCATTGCACCAAAATCTTATTTTGACCAAAATGAAAAACTCCGAAACTGTTGACATAGGATAAAATGTGGAATATAATTATCTTGAAAATAGTTTGAGAATTGTGTGTATGTTTCGTGAACCTCACACAGTGTACGAAGTATTTTCGTATGCGTGCCGGCTGCTGCACAGCGGGTACGGTAAATTCCATTTTCAAACCACTTTTAAACCAAATATTTTATGAGAGGGGTAAAAACAAATGATAAGCAAAAAGACAAAGGCTCTCGCTTCTGCTGTTCTCGCTGCAAGCATGGCAGCTACTGCTATCGTTCCGACTTTTGCAAGCGCTGCAACAGAGTATGCTACAGAGAACAAGGCTAATGAGTCTTATGCTGCAATGTTCGAGTCACTGTATGACGACGTTATCACAAACGGTGTCCAGAACGGCTACCTCAGCAGCCAGACAAACGGCGATTCCTTCGGAATCCCTTACCACGCTGTTGAAACAATGGTAGTTGAGGCTCCTGACTACGGTCATGAGACAACTTCTGAGGCTATGTCCTACATCGTGTGGATGGCTTCTATGCACGACGTTCTTGCTAAGAAGGGCGTTATTACAGGCTCTAACGACCTCAAGAAGGCTTGGAATACCCTTGAGGCTATCATCCCTGGCTGGTCAAAGGCTTCCGGCAGAACAGATATCGAGTACGAGACGATCTGGACCCAGCAGAGACTGAAGGCTGATACCGCTGAGGAAGAGGACACACCTAATGAGTATCCTTCAACTCAGATCAAGGGCGCAGGCGCAGAGGCTATCAACCCCCTGTATGACTCCTTCAAGAGCACATACAGCGGCGAGAAGGGCTACTACCTCATGCACTGGCTCGCTGACGTTGATGACTGGTATGGCTTCGGCGGCGGCACACCTGGTGCTGGCACAGGCAAGTTCACTTTCATCAATACATTCCAGCGCGGTGAGGAGGAGTCCTGCTTCGAGACAGTTCCTCATCCGTGTATCGAAGAACTCAAGTACGGTAATTCTTCTACCGGTATCAAGGGCATCTTCAACGGCGACAGCGTTCCTGAGCAGTATGCTTTCACAAACGCTCCTGACGCTGAGGATCGTGCTATCCAGGCTGTATACTTTGCAAACCGCTACGGCGTAGACACCGGTGACGTTTCAGCTCTCGCTGGTAAGATGGGTGACCAGTGCCGTAACGATATGTTCGATAAGTACTATAAGAAGATCGGCTGCCAGGACATCCACACTGAGTCCTCTGGTCTCGACGGTCAGCACTTCCTCATGGCTTGGTATACATCATGGGGCGGAGCTCTCGATACCTTCTACGGCGGTCACTATGACTGGGCTTGGCAGATCGGCTGCTCGCACTCACATCAGTTCTACCAGAACCCGCTTGCTGCTTACGGTCTTATCTATGACAGCAAGATCAATGCTGGTATGAAGTCCGGTGCTGACGCAACTGCTGACTACAAGAAGTCTCTCCAGAGACAGATCGAAATGTACCAGTGGCTCCAGTCTGTTGACGGTCCTTTCGCAGGCGGCTGTACAAACTCCTACAGAGGCCGTTATGAGAAGTATCCTTCCGGATATCCGACCTTCTACGACATGGTTTACGTTCCTCACCCTGTTTACGCTGACCCGGGTTCAAACCACTGGATCGGTAACCAGGTATGGTCAACACAGCGTCTTGCTGAGCTCTACTACGACGTTTGCACAAACGGCGATAAGGCTACTGACATCAAGTTCGGCGGACTCGACCTCAAGACCGCTCTTGAGAAGCTCCTTGAGAGATGGATCGGCTGGGTCGGGGGGGAGACGATATTCAACTATGTTGACGATGACGGAAACAAGATGGCTTACGCTATTCCTTCAAGCCTTGACTGGGGCAAGAGCGATACAGACTACTCCGTTGCTCCTGACACATGGACAGGTACATACAGCGAGACAGCTAACTCCAACCTCAGATGCAAAATCACCGGCTACGGTATGGGCGATATCGGATGCGTATCCTCACTCTGTAATACACTTATCTACTATGCTGCTGCTAACGGTGTTGATTCCAAGTATGCGTATGAGGAAGGCACAACAGTAGCTGAAAAGGGTCTCTATCTTGCTAACCGCCTCCTCTCTGCTCAGTACAACAAGGGCCGTGACGAGATCGGTATCGCATTCACTGACCATAACGGAAGCCTCCACAGAGTATTCGACGAGAAGGTTTACATTCCTTCTTCTTACTCCGGCACAATGCCTGATGGCTCTAAGCTCGGTCAGAACGCTACATTCAGCTCTATCCGTGAGTCTTACAAGAAGGATAAGATGTATCAGGAGGCTGAGGCTTACTACAATGGTAAGGATATGAACGGCTACACTGTTGCTGATAACAACGGCGACGGCGATATCGATATCGAGGACTATGAGTTCAAACTCCACAGATTCTGGCACATGGGCGATGCT
>CAMOXW010000244.1 GCA_946629405.1 uncultured Ruminococcus sp. | reverse complement strand
CCTCGCAGCAATGTGCCTCGTCCCGCAGGCTATGACCACTATGGTGCGTATCGACCGCATGAGCGAGGACTACGGACTTTTCCTCCTCGTAATGGGTCTGTGCGGCGCGTGGATCGCTGATACCGGCGCCTACTTCACCGGAGTTGCCTTCGGCAAGCACAAGCTCTGCCCCGAGATCAGCCCCAAGAAGACTATCGAGGGCTTCGCGGGCGGACTTCTCACTACGGGTCTCGTCTACGGCATCGCGTTCTGTGTGAGATTTGATCCGGAACCTTCAACTTTTGCAGTTGCTTTCGCAGCAGGCATCGTCTGCGCCGTGATCGGTACAGTCGGCGATCTTTCGGCTTCAATGGTCAAGCGGCAGATCGGCTTCAAGGACTACGGCAAGATCATGCCCGGTCACGGAGGACTTATGGACCGCTTCGACAGCGTTGTCTTTGTGCTGCCTACGTTCTATGTTTTCGTAGAGCTTACGGAGCTTGTATAGTGTAATGAAAGGAGACTAACGCCTGAAAATGCGTATAGTCCCTTTCGCATTTTATCGGGACCGCGATCATATAATATCCGGGGAGCTTTTCCCCGAAAAATAAGGTGAACATATATGAATAAGACAGTTTCTATTCTCGGCTCGACAGGCTCGATAGGCACCCAGTCCCTCGACGTCTGCGAGATGCACGGCATCGGCGTTACCGCCCTCGCTGCCCACAGCAGCGTCAGCCTCCTCGCCGAACAGGTGAGAAAATTCAGACCGGAGTACGTCGGCATCTACAACGAGAAAAAATACCCCGAGCTCAAGGCTGAGCTCGCCGATATGAACGTTAAGATAGTCTGCGGAATGGAGGGGCTCTGCGAGATCGCTGCCCTCCCGCAGACCGATATCGTCCTCAATTCCGTCGTCGGCATGGTCGGACTTCTCCCCACACTCACCGCTGTAAATGCCGGCAAGGACATCGCTCTCGCCAACAAGGAGACCCTCGTCGCCGGCGGTGAGCTCGTCATGTCCGCAATAGCTGAAAAGGGAACGAAGCTCTTTCCCGTGGACAGCGAACATTCCGCAATATTCCAGTGCCTTCAGGGAAATAAACGCTCTCAGGTCAGCAAGGTCATCCTCACCGCCTCGGGAGGCCCCTTCTTCGGAAAGTCCTTCGAGGAACTCAGAAGCGTCACCAAGGAACAGGCGCTCCGCCACCCTAACTGGGAAATGGGCAGCAAGATCACCATTGACTCCGCTACCCTCATGAACAAGGGCCTCGAATTCATCGAGGCAAAATGGCTGTTCGACCTCGCTCCCGACCAGATAGAGATAGTCGTCCACCGACAGAGCGTCGTTCATTCGGCAGTCGAATACGACGACTATGCCGTTATCGCTCAGCTCGGCGTGCCGGACATGAAGATACCGATACAGTACGCACTTCTCTACCCCGACAGACTGAGCTGCCCGACCGGAAGACTCTCCCTCACCGACTACGGAAGGCTTACCTTCGAGAAGCCCGATATCGCTACTTTCAAGTGCCTCGGCGCCGCGATCGAGGCAATAACACGCGGGGGAGCTTATCCCTGCCTTGTAAATTCCGCGAATGAGGAGGCGGTGCGCGCATTCCTGAATGACGAGATAAGGTTCATCGAGATCGGCGAGATCGTTTCCTCGGTGCTCGATAAATTCGCTGCCGGCTCGATAGACAGCTACGACGACGTCATGAAGGCTGACCGCGCTGCAAGAGACTTCGTAAGGGGCATCATTGAAGACAGGCGGGCTGACTGATTTCCTGCCGGAGAAAGGATAATTTTTAATGGGTATAATCATAGCATTGCTGATATTCGGCCTGATTGTGACTGTTCACGAGTTCGGCCACTTCATCTGCGCCAAGCTCAGCGGGATAAAGGTGCTGGAATTCTCCATAGGCATGGGGCCTAAGATCGTCCAGAAGCAGATGGGCGAGACAATGTACTCCCTCCGCTGGATACCTATGGGCGGCTACTGCGCCATGCAGGACGAGGACGCTCAGTCCGAGGACCCGCGAGGATTCCGCAACGCAAAGCTCTGGAAAAGGGCAGTCGTTCTCTTTGCCGGCCCCTTCATGAACTTCGTGCTGGGCTTCCTCCTCCTCATCGGTATGGTCTGCATGAACGAGGGCGGCATCGCTACGACAAAGGTCAAGGGCTTCTATGGCACAAGGGACGATCAGGGCAATATCACCTACTATTCAAAAAGCTACGAAACCGGTCTGCGCCACGGCGACAGGTTCGTCGAGATCGACGGAACACATATCTTCAGCTGGCTCGATATAAGCTATATCTTCGCTACTGCGAAGGGTCATACCCACGATGTCACGGTCATCCGCGACGGCGAAAAAATAACCCTCGAGGACGTTGAGTTCCGGGATATGACCTCGGGAGATATGGTCGATTTCGGGCTCGTCTACAAGAAAAAGAACCCCCTCACCGTTGTGGAGGGCTCATCAAGGCTGTTCATGTCTATGGGCCATATGGTAGGAATGTCGCTCAGACAGCTCGTCACAGGCGAGGCTGACAAGGAGGAAGTCTCCGGTCCCGTCGGCGTGGTCTCGACCATAAACGAGGCTACCAAGGAGAGCGAGAGCAAGGAGGACGCACTCTACCAGCTTTTCTATATGTCGGCGCTCATCAGCATCAATGTCGGTATCTTCAACCTTCTGCCTATCCCCGGTCTGGACGGCGGAAGACTGCTGTTCTGCCTCATCGAGCTTATCCGCCGCAAGCCCGTAAAGCCCGAACATGAGGGCTATGTCCACCTCGCAGGTATCGCCCTGCTGCTGTGTATAATGCTGCTTGCGACCTACAATGACATCGCAAGACTGATAGGAGGTTAAATTATGAGAAATGTCAGACCCGTGAAGGTCGGGGACTGTCTCCTCGACGGAAAGCATATCTTCATCCAGTCCATGCTGAACGTCCGCTCGGACGATATCGAGGGCAGCGTAAGACAGGCTAAAGAGCTCGAGGCGGCAGGCTGCGAGATAGTCCGCGCCGCAATCCCAGATATGGCGGCAGTAAGGCTCATCCCGGCGATCAAGGAGGCTGTGAAGATACCACTCGTCGCGGATATCCATTTCGACTACCGGCTCGCAATAGAGGCTGCCGCTGCCGGAGTTGACAAGATACGCATAAATCCCGGAAATATCGGCGGTATGGACAGGGTGAAGGCGGTAGTTGATGCCTGCCGTGCGAGAAATATCCCGATAAGGATAGGCGTTAATTCCGGCTCGCTCGAAAAGGAGCTCCTCGCTAAGTACGGCTCCCCGACGCCGGAGGCTCTCGTCGAGAGCGCGATGAACCATGCCGCGATGCTCGAACACTTCGACTTTGACGATATCGTCATCTCTATAAAATCCTCCGACGTGAGCCGGATGATAGCTTCCTACAGGCTCGCTGCCGAAAGGTGCAGCTATCCGCTGCATTTAGGCGTTACCGAGGCAGGCACCGAGCGTATGGGACTTATCAAGTCCGCCGCGGGCATCGGCTCGCTGCTCTGCGACGGAATCGGCGAAACTATCCGCGTTTCCCTCACCGACGACCCCGTCAGGGAGATAGAAGCCGCGAAGGATATCCTCAGATGCCTCGGAAAACGTGAAGGCGTCAGAATGGTCTCATGCCCGACCTGCGGCAGGACCCGCATCGACCTCATCGGCACCGCTAAAAAGGTCGAGGAGGCACTCAAAAACGTTGACAAGGACATCACCGTCGCCGTTATGGGATGTATCGTGAACGGCCCCGGTGAGGCAAGAGAAGCCGATGTGGGCATCGCCGGCGGTGACGGCTGCGCTGTTATCTTCCGCAAGGACGGCTCGCAGCGAAAAATTAAAGAGGAGGACATTGTCGCCGAGCTTCTTGCTGAGGTGGACAAGCTTTGATATGAACATTATTCTGGCTGAATTTCTCAAGGAATATACGGCGGAGCTCCCCGAAAACGTCCGCAGCGGTGAGATATACAAGATCACCTACGGCGAAAGGCTCGACAGCATCAATTTCTTCGCGCACTTCGCACAGGTCGTGCCGGCTGAGGATATTTTCGCTTTCGAGAAGACCGTTGAGACTGCCCTGAAGGTCGAGCGGGTAAGGCTGCACTGCCGCTATCCGGAGGAGGCTTTCGGTCAGGAATGCTTCGGCGAGCTGACCTCGCTGCTGCGCCGGGACGTCCCGGTGGTGAACGGCTTCCTTGAGGGCGCTGAGGTCAGCATCGGGAACGGTGAGATAACTCTCACCCTCTCACACGGCGGCGTGGAAATGCTCGAGGGCGGGCACTTCCGCACAATGCTCGCAAAGCTGATATACAACCAGTTCGGACTGCGCTTCAGCATAAAATACGGCGGAAAGACCGAGATAGAGGTCAGCGATTACGACGAGATGATAGAACGCCTCGAAGCAGAGCTCCCCGACTACAGCGACCAGCTCGTCCCTGTGAAGTCACCTCAGGAGCAGCTTGAGGAGGCTCGGCAGGCTGCTATCCCGACCGCTTCGGTCGATATCTCCTCGCTCGATACCGGCTTTGACCCGGAGTCCGCGGAGATAATCAAGGGCAGGGCTATCCGCGAGAAGCCTACACCTATAAATGAGGCTGTGCAGAAGCTCGGCGAAAAACTCGCAGTGGTCGGGGACGTCTTTGCCTCGGAGATCAAGGAGCTGCGGAACGAAAAGGCTGTGGCAACGTTCGATATCACCGACTACAGCGGCTCGATGAAGGTCAAGATCTTCGCCCTTGCAAAGGAGATAGAGGAAATGGGGCTCGCCGGCATCAAAAACGGCACCACCCTCCTCGTCAGCGGAAAGGTCGATTATGACCAGTATGCCCGCGATATCGTAATTTCTCCCGGCTCTGTCATTAAGGTGAAGCGCATCCCAAAAATGGACAGCTACCCCGAAAAGCGCGTCGAGCTGCACTGCCATACGAATATGTCCGCTATGGACGCCGTCACCGACCCCGTTACTCTCATAAACCGCGCTGCTGCGTGGGGACATCAGGCTATGGCGATAACCGACCACGGCAATGTTCAGGCTTTCCCCGACTGTATGTACAATATGCCCAAGAACTTCAAGGTCATCTACGGCATGGAGGCTTACGTCGTGAACGACCTCCCCGGCGAGCGCGATATGATACTCTACGGCGACGACTGCCGCTCATTCGACGATGAGATAATCGTCTTCGACGTCGAAGCTACCGGCCTCAGCTATGAGCACGACCGCCTCACCGAGATAGGTGCGGTCAAGCTCAAAAACCTTCAGGTCATCGACAGCTTCAACACTAAGGTCAACCCCGGTATGCACATCCCCGAGAAGATAACTGAGCTCACCGGCATAAGCGATGCCGACGTTGCAGGAGCTCCCGGAGAGGGCGAGGCTGTCAGGAAATTCATGGAATTCTGCGGCGATAAGCCCGTGCTCGTCGCCCACAACGCCCGCTACGACACGACCATGATAAACAAGGCCTGTGCGCGGCAGGGGATAGATTTCCCCTATACATGGCTCGATACCCTCATTCTCTGTCAGGCTGTTCTCCCCGAAATCGGAAGGTATAAGCTCAACCTCGTCGCAAAGGCTCTCAAGCTCGGAAAATTCGACCACCACCGCGCCTCCGACGACGCTCAGATGCTCGCTAAGATCTACATAGAGCTCATCGGCAGGGTAAAGTCCGAAAAGGGCTTGAAAGGCATCGGCGAGATAAACAGGCTCGTTGACGATATCGAGGTCAAGAAGCTCAAAAGCTACCACCAGATTATCCTCGTCCGCAATCAGGCGGGACTGAAAAACCTCTACCGCCTCGTTTCGTTCAGCAACCTCGACTACTTCTACAAGAAGCCACTCATCCCGAAATCCGTGCTCGTAAAGTACCGCGAAGGCCTTATCTTCGGCAGCGCGTGCGAGTCCGGAGAGCTGTTCCGCGCTATGGTGAATATGCGCCCGGAGGAGCATCTTGAAAAGCTTGCGGGGTTCTATGACTACCTCGAGATACAGCCCGCTGCGAACAACGAATTCATGCCCCGCGAGGGCACGGTCTGGGAGCATGAGGAGCTCCTTGACTACAACCGCCGTATCGTTGAACTCGGAGACAGGCTCGGGATACCGGTCTGCGCCACCTGCGACGTTCACTTCATCGACCCGAAGGACGCGGTATTCCGCAAGATAATCCTCGCTACCATGGGCTTCAAGGACGCCGAGCAGCAGGCTCCGCTGTATTTCAGGACGACTGACGAGATGATGGCGGAATTCGAGTACCTCGGCCCCGAAAAGGCACGCGAGGTCGTTATTGTCAACACCAATGCAATCGCTGACCAGATAGAGGTCGTCCGCCCGATACCCAAGGGCACCTTCACCCCGACTATCGACGGCGCAGAGGAGGAGCTCGTTAAGATAACCCACGACAAGGCTCACGAAATTTACGGCGACCCGCTTCCCGAGCTGGTCGAAAAAAGGCTTGACAGAGAGCTTTCGTCCATTATCAAGCACGGCTTCTCGGTGCTGTATATCATCGCGCAGAAGCTTGTGTGGAACTCCGTGGAGAACGGCTACCTTGTCGGTTCACGAGGCTCGGTAGGCTCATCGTTCGTGGCTTCAATGGCGGGCATCTCGGAGGTAAATCCGCTCCCGCCGCATTATATCTGCCCGAAGTGCAAGCACAGCGAATTCCTCCTCGACGGCAAGTACGGCTCCGGCTTCGACCTTCCTGCCAAGAAATGCCCGGAGTGCGGCGCGGATATGAACCGCGACGGCCATGACATCCCCTTCGAGACATTCCTCGGCTTCGACGGCGACAAAGCGCCTGATATAGACCTTAACTTCTCCGATGAGTACCAGTTCTGGGCTCACAGGTATACCGAAAAGCTTTTCGGCAAGTCCAACGTCTTCAAGGCAGGTACTATCTCCGTCGTCGCCGACAAGACAGCTTACGGCTACGTCAAAAAATACTGCGAGGAGAACGGCATCTCCCTCAATGCCAGCGAGATGAACCGCCTTGCGATAGGCTGCACCGGCATCAAGAGAACTACCGGTCAGCACCCCGGCGGAATGGTAGTTGTACCCTCGGACTATGAGGTGTACGACTTCACACCTGTCCAGCACCCGGCGGATTCTGCGG
>CAMOXW010000243.1 GCA_946629405.1 uncultured Ruminococcus sp. | reverse complement strand
TTACAGCAAATGCTTTCGCTGAAGACATACAGAAAGCATTCGAGGCCGGCATGAACGGACATATTTCAAAGCCTCTTGATAAAGATAATATGCGGAGGGTCCTGAAAGAGGTATTTGAGTGTGAACTGTCCTAAAATAATTAATATTTCACGAGGTTAAATGTGATTTCCAGACGTTTTAATGAGATAAAAAAGGTTGTCGCAAAAGCGGTGCAGCGGTTTCCGGTATTCTCGGTGCTGCTCGCTGCTTTTTCGCTGTTCAGCATTTATTGTATTTTTGCTGAGAAAAACTATACCGAAATACTTGAGGGCGTTGCTCTCGGAACAGTGCTTGCGCTATTCGGAGAAACAGCGCATGAATACGGTGTAATAAAGCACCGTATTACAACAGTCTTATTGCCGGCAATAGGCACAGTGATATCTGTAACGGCGTTGTACAAAGTGGATAACTGTTATCCTGAGATGGCAATGTGCGGTATCGGTTTTGCGCTGATAGCCTTGTTTTTCTACATCATTTACAAAGACAGGCAGAATGAAAAAGCGCTGAGCCATCTGATCAAATCAGGTTTCATCTGCGGAGTAGCGGCATCGATCATCAACGCCGGTTTCATAGTATGTATACTGGCCTTCAATTTACTGATCTTCAACTTCGATGATGTATATAAATTCATCGGAGCTTTATCGGTACTGACGGGGATATTGTTCTACGGGGTTTTGTTCAGCTCATTTATCCCGGCGCCTGACGAAGAACTCACAGTTCCAAAGGTGTACAGACTGCTGATACACAAAGGTCTGTTCTACATATACCTCTTGCTTATCGGTATTCTGTACCTGTATATCGGAAAAATCATAATCATACATAAGATGCCGGTAGGCAGATTCAACTGGTTCGGATGCTTTGCACTGACATTCTTCGTTCTTTTCTGGCTGACGGTGGACGTCTCAGACGGAAGTATCCAGAAATGGTTCAAGAGGTATGGCGCGATCCTGATGCTGCCTGTTGTTGCAGTCCAGATAATTGGTATATATATCCGTGTTTCGAGCTACGGACTCACGACTTTGCGCTGCATGTCGATGGTGCTGATCCTGATGGCGGCGGTATTCATGATCGCTTCGCTTGTGAAGTTGCCGGTCAGGTATGCGTTCGCGGGAGTAGCGGTGATAGCTCTGTTATTCAGCTGCACTCCGCTGAATGTGGTAGATATACCGAATCGGAATCAGGAACACAGGCTCGAACAGGCATTGACGGAAGCGGGCATACTGAGCGGCTCACAGATAAATGAAAATGTAAAACTGAGCGATGAAGCCAGAGCCAGGGTGGCTTCTCCTTACCAGTATCTCAGGGACAGCGGCGGTAAAAAGAGCGAACTGTTCAATGAGCTTGCAAAGACAAAGCTTGCCAGGACAGAACTTAATATCGGCAGTGACGAGGACCCTGAGAGCTTCAGCTTCTATGCAGACCTCGAAGGCCGTGAATTTAATATTGAAGGATATAAGACATTCGAGAGAGTCAGCGCTGAGAGGTCAAAGATAGGTGATGTGGATCTGACTGAGTTTTTCCTTTCGGCAGATCCGGACAGCGACAGTATAGTATATAAAGATGATTCGATGGCAATATTCTTTGAATTCATAGAGTATTCGTACGATGATGCAGAGAATGCCTCCTGGGCGGGGTATGTTCTGAAAAAGTAACAGGAAAATCGGTAAGCACCATCGAGTGGGAATAGCAAACAGCCATAAACGGATCAATACATATATTTGAAAATGATCGGGAGGCTGATATAAAAATGAGAATATAAAGAGGAGCGGTTACGGCCGCTCCTTTTTACGTAGCATATTCCTGTTCTTCGCTTTCAGGGCTATACCTGAGAGTGAACAATCATGTTAGCCGTGACTCCTCAACGGTCCTGCTTTTGTGCTATTATTAGCGTTGTAATGATCAAATCAGGATTATCGGAGGAAGAGAATATATGACAAGTATCAGTTTTGAAGTTCAGACTATCAACTATGAGAATAGTTTCAGGAGCCTCATACCGAAGCTGACAGAAGCATACAGGTTAAATAAAAACCCGGCTGAGCTGGAGAAACTGATCATCAAACTCGGAGATGATATAGTCCCTGTGGCTGAGAAACTCCTCAGTTTTTTAGATATAGACACGCGCGATCAGATCCTTGTATGGCTGGTCGGAAAACAGCATGAAAATATCGTTAATTCTGTTAACAAGGCCCTGCATGATATGCTTGGAGGGCCTGCAGTCGTGATAGGAACCATATACGCGCAGGATCATCCGGGAACAAAGATTTCTCTGCATGCAGTGCAGGTGAAGACAGACAGCAAACAGCTCATCGACAGCCCTGCTCTGACAGGTATCGCCGGAGGAGTGGCAAAACTAGCTTTTATGCTCTCCGATCCGGAAACGATCGAAAAGGAGGCGATCAAGCTGCTTTCTTCCGATTATGTTAAGCCTAAGCTTATTTCCGCTCTGTCGGAGAGCCTGCAGAAGGCAGGTGTGTATATCACCTTGAACGATGTAGTGATCAGTGAAGATCCCGGAAATGATAATATACAGCGCATGACAGATCCGGATAAGGATGAAGGACTGCTTCCTGATGCGATAGAAGATAAGATCCTTGACGCGATTGTTGCCTGGATCAGACAGACCATATAATAACGCGGAGTTGACTGAAATGAAAAATCTGAAAAAACTTACACTTTTGCATTCAAACGACCTTCACGGTGATTTCCTCGCAGAGAAGGTAGACGAAAAACTTATAGGCGGAGTTTCGCGCCTGTCAGGATATATCAACAAGGTACGCAACGAGGAGAAGAATGTTATTTATTCCATCTCCGGTGACATGTTCCGCGGATCGCTTATCGACAGCGAGTTTCAGGGGCTCTCGACGATCGAGATCATGAACCTGCTTGCGCCAGATGTTGTGACGATCGGAAACCATGAGGCGGATTACGGCCTTGCTCACATGCTGTTCATAGAGAAGTGTGCGTCATTCCCGATCATCAATGCAAACATGTACATCAAGTACGTCGGCAGCCGTCTGTTCAACTCGCACTTTATAAAGGAAATAGACCGAACTTGGAGATCTCCTTGCGGAATGCATGCGCGATCAGATCGGCGCGGATCTGGCTGTTATAGGCTCCGGAAGTATACGGAAGCAATCACTGGGTCCTGTAGTCACGGTAGGGGACTTCATTGAGATATTCCCGTTCGCAGAACCTGCGATAGGATTCAGACTTAACGGAAAACAGCTCAGGCATATCGTGACGTATATGCTTCGCGAGGAATCATTCCTTGACAGCGAGCATAACGAGTGGTTCCAGTTCTCGAAAGGATTCTGCTGCGAGTTTGACCGGAAAGATCATTCGATAATCTCTTTGAAAATGAACGGCAGGGAAGCCGGAGATGATGATATGCTCACCGTTGTTATGCAGAAGTTCTTCTTCGACAACATCGGAGATTTCCTCGATCTTCCGCATGAGGAGATCGAGAAGAACGGCAGACCTGTCGAGGTCGCAACAAAGGCGCCGAACATACTGGAGGAATATTT
>CAMOXW010000242.1 GCA_946629405.1 uncultured Ruminococcus sp. | reverse complement strand
TGTCATATGTAATAGGCGTGGACTGCGGTACAAGCGGTACAAAAACAGTCCTCTTTGACGAGAAGGGAAGCGTTATCGCGTCCAGAACAATAGAATACCCCATGTATCAGCCGAAAAACGGCTATGCCGAGCAGGAACCCTCTGACTGGGCGAACGCTATGGTGAACACTATCAAGGCAGTTATGGCGCAGAGCGGAGTGAAGAAGGAGGATGTGAAGGGCATCGGTATTTCAGGTCAGATGCACGGCCTTGTCATGCTCGACAAGACAGGCAGCGTCCTCCGCCGGAGCATAATCTGGTGCGACCAGCGTACAGGTGCAGAGGTCGATGAAATGAACCGTGTCGTGGGACGTGAAAAGCTTGTGGAAATAACCGCAAATCCTTCACTTACCGGCTGGACTGCCGCAAAGATACTCTGGGTCAGGAACAATGAGCCTGAAATATACAGCAAGGTCGCACATATCCTGCTGCCTAAGGACTATCTGCGTTACATACTCACAGGCGAGTTCGCAACAGAGGTCAGCGATGCCTCCGGTATGCAGCTTCTTGACGTCCCTGCCCGCAGGTGGTCGGACGAGCTGCTGAGTGCTTTTGAGATCGACAAGGACTGGCTGGGCAGGGTCTATGAGTCCTGCGAGGTGACCGGTACTCTCACCGGAAAAATGGCTGACGAGCTTGGTCTCTGCGAGGGAACTGTCGTTGTCGGCGGCGCAGGGGACAATGCTGCCGCGGCTGTCGGAACAGGTGTTGTGGAGGACGGAAAAGCCTTCACCACAATAGGTACCTCCGGCGTTGTTTTTGCGCATACCTCGGGCATTTCCATTGACAAGCAGGGCAGGGTACATACCTGCTGTGCGGCAGTTCCCGGAGCGTGGCACGTCATGGGCGTCACACAGGGAGCAGGGCTTTCGCTGAAATGGTTCAGGGACAACTTCTGCGTTTCCGAAAAGGAGACCGCTAAGCTCATGGGCGTGGACGAGTATTATCTCATGGACAAGGCTGCTGAAAAGGTCCCGGTCGGCGCGGACAGACTGCTCTATCTGCCCTATCTCATGGGCGAGAGAACGCCTCATCTCGACCCGGATGCAAGGGGAGTATTCTTCGGACTTTCAGCAATGCACAGCCGTCAGCATATGCTCCGTGCGGTAATGGAGGGCGTGACCTATTCACTCCGCGACTGTGTTGAGGTATTCCGCGAAATGAATATCAGTGTCAGCGACATGATGGCTTGCGGAGGCGGAGGTTCATCCCCGCTCTGGAGAAGTATGCTCGCCGGACTTTACAACTGCGAGGTAAAGACTGCCGCTTCAAAGGAAGGTCCGGCGCTGGGCGTGGCTATACTTGCGAGCGTCGGTGCAGGGCTCTACAGCAGCGTCCCGGAGGCTTGCAGAGAGATTGTCCGCACGGATAAGGTGCAGTCACCCGCCCCGGCTGATGTCGCGGAGTATGAGCGCTATTATCAGCTATACCGCGAGATATATCCGGCATTGAAGGAGAAATTCGCAAAGCTTGCAGCTATGTGAGGAAACGGAGGACAGTATGGAATTGTCTGATAAGGAGCTCTATAAGAACAGAATAAAGAAAGTCATCATAACCGAAAACGAGATACGCGAGGCCGTACAGAAGGCAGGAAAAATCATAAGCGAGGGCTATGACGGCAGACCTCTGCTGCTGGTCAGCGTGCTGAAGGGAGCGTTTGTGTTCCTTGCCGACCTTGCAAGGGCAATAGATGTGCCGTGCGAGATAGATTTCATGGAGGCGAAAAGCTACTACGCCGATACGAAGTCCTCAGGCAGCGTTGCCGTGACTATGGACCTGAAACATGACGTCAGCGCTTACCATGTCATTATAGTTGAGGATATCATCGACACCGGACGTACCCTGAGCGAGGTCGTCAGGCTGATAAAGGCGCGTTCGCCGCTGTCACTGAAGATCGTGACACTTCTGGACAAGCCCTCTCGCCGCGAAACAGAGCTTGAAGCGGACTATTCGCTGTTCACGATACCTGATCTTTTCGTCGTCGGCTACGGTCTCGACTATGCGGAGTATTACCGGAATCTGCCGTATATAGCTGAATACGGCGAATAAATACCAATATGTAAGCCCTGATATGTCATCAGGGCTTTCGCTTTATTTCCTGCCGCAGTTCTTGTCAAAGGATGGATTGCAGGCATAAAAATTCTTTGAGTTGAGGTTATCCTGTGTTATGCGGAGAGCTTCTCCGAACCTCTGATAATGCACTATCTCACGCTGTCTCAGGAAACGAATCGGGTCACGAACATCCGGGTCATCCGCGAGCCTCAGGATGTTGTCATAGGTGGTGCGTGCCTTCTGCTCGGCAGCCATGTTCTCGTGCAGATCGGTAATGATATCGCCCTTTGACTGGAAATAAGCCGCGGTGAAAGGCGCTCCCGATGCTGCCACGGGGTAAATTCCGGTTGTGTGGTCAACAAAGTAGGTGTCGAATCCACTCGCCTTGATATCGTCGATCGAGAGATCCTTTGTGAGCTGGTAGAGTATCGCTGAGATCATTTCAACATGGGCGAGTTCTTCGGTACCGATATCAGTAAGCAGCCCCTTCACTTCAGCGTAAGGCATAGCATAGCGCTGGTTCAGGTAGCGCAAGGCTGCTGCGAGTTCGCCGTCCGGACCGCCGGGTGCCGTAAAGATATACTTTAAATTTTATAGAAGATCTCGATGATCCCCTGAGGCTTGATGAAGACGATCCTGTCAGTGATACTGCGTATGGTGATATTTTTGAGGTTCTCGCTTGCTTCATCGCTTTCGAGCAGATCAAGACCGGAGAGTATTCTGCCGGAGATCGTTTCTCTGACCTGAGAATTGTCCGTGGGAGGGAAGGATGCTTTCAGATCGTTTATTCTTATCTGGACAGCCTGCTTATTCTGCTGGTATTCTTCAAGAGTGTCTATGCCGGCAATATAAGCCTCGCGCAGCCGTGAAAGCTTTTTTTCTTCACGCCCGATAAGAGCAGACAGGTCGGGAGCTGCTTTTGAAGTGGTGTCAGGAGGTCTTACCGCGATCTCAAAATGCTGATCGGAGAAATCGTTTTTCAGGCGTTCAATGACAGCTTTGTTTATTCTGTTCAGTGTGACAGCGTGAGATATCCTGCACACGCCCCGTGCGTAATTATGGCATTGCAGTGATCTCCCCGACGACATCATTGTCAGTGTAGCGCTGCAGTTATCACAGCGGACGACGCCTTTGAGCATAAATTCAGCAGGGGACTGCCTTGCATATCCTGAATATATTTTTTTGATCTCAGCACGTTTGCTAAGGGCAGCCTCAAAGGTCTCAGGTGAAATGATAGCTTTATGTTTGCCGTCAATGATTAGGGTATTCCCGGGATCCTCGTGGAAGCGGTCGCTTTTATTTCTGCCGTTCTGGCTGCGGCGGAGCTTTCCGGTGTAGACAGGATTTGTCAGGATATATTCAACAGTGCGGTTCTCGAACGGACAGCCTCTGGCAGAGCGTATCCCCATATCGTTAAGCTTTTCAGCTATCCGGCGTACGCCCATACCTGAAAGGTAGTCGTTGAATATCATCTGTACAACGGGGGCATTGACTTCATCTGGAACGAATATCCCGTCCTTCATCTTATATCCGAACGGCGGCTGCGATACAACACCGCCGCGGCTGAACTTCTCATTCATGCCCCGCCTGACTTCCTCGGCAAGGTTGAGGCTGTAGTATTCGTCCATAGCCTCGATAAGAGCTTCGATGAGGATAGAGGTATTGTCCTCGCCGAGCTGTTCGGAAACTGACACAACGTCTATCCCGCACTGTTTACGCAGCATGGATTTATAAACGATGCTGTCCTGACGGCTGCGGGCGAAGCGGCTGAATTTCCAGAGAAGGATCGTATCGAAGGGTTTGGGCTTCAGCTTGGCAGTACCTATCATACGCTGGAAGGACGGGCGTTTGTCAGCCTTTCTTCCGGAGATGCCCTCATCCACGAAGATGAACTCCCCGGGAAGCATCATGTCATGCTCCACAGCGTATTTCCGTATGGCTTTGAGCTGTGAATCGGGGGAGTATTCGATCTGATCATCGGTCGATACTCTTATGTAGGCAGCGGCAGTTTTCATAATACAGCTCCTTTTTCAGTGATTACTAAATATATATCCCAGCTCAGGACATCATATTCCGGATGAAAAACAGCACCACTGAGGCGGGCGGGATGCAATCCGTACAACCCATGCCGCATACAATTGACCGAAAGGAGATATTATTATGGAAAAAAGAACAGAACTGAAGGCGGTCAGTTATATATCTGCCGACGGAGAAGCTCCTGTGAGATTTGACAGCCTTACACCTGAGAAGAAGGCTGAGTATGCAGCAAAAATGGCTGAGAGCATCGGCAGGGCGCTCAGCGTTTATTGCTCAGAGCATCCGGATGAGGCGGAGGCTCTTTTGAACAGACAGGAACAGTCTCTCAGGGGCTGCTCTGACGGGGATTGAAAACGTGGACACGCGAAAAAAAGTCGGAAGCCTTATTTCAGGCTTCCGGTTTTTTATGGGTATGTAGCTTTTGGGGAAGAACGCACAGGAAAGCATGGTTCAGCCGGTGACGTATTTTTTCATGAAGTCGTTGAAGCGGAGCGGCTTGGAGTAGAAATAGCCCTGATAGCTGCCGACGTTGTAATCGCGCAGGATATCACGCATTTCGCTTGTTTCAACGCCTTCGGCGCAGATATCGGCTGAGAAAACGCCGGCGAGGTTGGAGATGCACATAACGGTCTTCTGATCAATTGAGCTCCGGATGATATTCTTGACATACTCGCGGTCAACCTTGATAGTATCGACGTCGAGGACTCTCAGGACGCCGATCGAGGAGAAGCCTGTTCCGAAGTCATCGAGGGCAATCTTGATACCGTTGCCCTTGATGAGGGTGAACATTGACCTCAGCAGCTCTATATCTATCAGCCGGCAGCGCTCCGTAAGCTCGAGGCAGAGGTTAGCCGCCGGGAATTCAAGCTCGTCGATCATTCTGAAAAGGCCGGGCAGGAAGCTCTTATGCTGGAGCTGAGCGTAGGAAATATTGACATTCACGACGAATGAGGGGAATTTTCTGATTATCTGTTTTGCATCGGTCATAGCCTGGCGGAGTATCCAGTTTCCGAGCTTTGGGAAGATCGCGTCCTGTTCGAGGACGGGGATGAACTGATCCGGCGGGACGAGCCCATATTCCTCGTTTTCCCAGCGAAGGAGCGCCTCCATGCCGCGAAGCTGCTCATTAACCGCGTTGACTATCGGCTGATAGCACAGGAAGAAGCCGCGGCAGCCCTCAGTCACGGAGCTGCGGATGGTATTGAGCTTCTCGATCTGGTGGCGGCTGTCGTCATTAATGTTGTTCTGGAAGACGTAGAGTTCGCCGAGCTTGCGTTCGCGGGATTCATGGTAGGCGTATTTCAGGCATGAAACGATCGTATCAGACGAGAGGCTGAAATTATCAAGGATTACCATACCGCCGCTCAGGTTAAGGATGATCTTTTCGCCCTCAACGTAGAAATTCTGCGTGACCATGAGCTTGAGCTTTTTGTAGCGGTCCTCGAAGTCCTCGTCGGGCATAGTCCGGGTCACGACCGCAAATTTCGGGCCGTCCATTTTGTACACCGAGCACTCCGAGCCGAACATCCCGCAGATCACGTTTGAGAGCTCTCGCAGGGCAGTATTTCCGAAGTTATAGCCGTACATATCGTTTATCTGCGAGAAGCTGCTTATGCCGAGGTAGATGATGATGCTTCGCTGTTTTTTCCAGCATAGGCTCTTGATATCGTCGATAAAGCCAAACATACTCCGCATACCGGTGATATTGTCGGTATAGCTCAGCAGGCCGTGGTTTCTGATGGTACCTCCGAAGTATTCGGGATCGCCGTTCTCATCGCGCATAACGACGCCCTTGCAGGTGCAGACGACGAAGCTGCCGTTGCGGGCGCAGGCGCGGTACTGCATGGAATGGCTGATGCTTGTTCCGTTGAAGATGTCAGTGATGCTGTCACAGTATTTCTCGCGGTCATCGGGATGGATATGTTCCTCCCAGAGCTTTCCGGCATTTTCGAGGTATTCACCCGGCAGTCCGAAGAAATCGACTGCGGAAGAAGACCAGCGCGAGAAGTTCTCCTTCATATCGCAGATAAAGACGTAATTACCGTCGGCGAGTACAGAGAATGCGTCAAAATAGCTGTCGAGTTTAGCTTTCCTTAAATCATTCATACCAATACCCCCCCATAATGGCAATGGACCAAATCTATATTTATTTTACCATAAATCAAAGAAGGTGTCAATTATTATTGTGTTTTTTTACTGATTGCATAAATCGCGGCTAATGCTTTTGGCTGAATTACCGATAGTATCTCTATCACGTTTTTCTGCACTGCGTTTTTCTGCGGGAGCGCTGAGTTCCCTGTAGGTGCGTATAATCAGCAGCAGAGCCGCCGCAAACGTCAGTATATCGGCTAAAGGCATAGAATACAGCACGCCGTCGAGCTTATAGAATACCGGCAGTACCACGGCAAATCCCACGCCGAAAACTATCTCCCTGACCATTGAGAGCGCGGTCGATTCAGCCGCCTTGCCCATAGCCTGCAAAAAGATGAAGCACGCCTTGTTCACGCACGCGAATATCATCATGCAGAGGTATATCCTGAACGCCCTGACTGCGAAATCAGAGTAATAGCTGCTCTCGCTGGAGGCACCGAAAATTCCGATAAGCTGCCGCGGGAAAGCCTCCACAATGATGAGGGCGACAGCTCCGACAGCTGCTTCCGCCGCAAGAAGTCTTGTAAAAAGGCTGCGTACCCTACCGTGAAGTCCGGCGCCCATGTTGAAGCCGACTACCGGGATGCAGCCCGCCGCCATTCCCACGACTATGGAAATGACTATCTGGAAGAATTTCATGACTATTCCGACCACTGCCATAGGTATCTGAGCGAATTCCGCCTGACCGAATACCGGGTCAAGAGCGCCGTATTTCCGTATCATATTGTTGATAGCAGCCATTGCTGCAACGAGGGAGATCTGCGAAAGGAAGCTCGTCATTCCGAGAGTAAGGGTGCGCCTTACAGTTGAGCGTCCGGGGATGAGGTCGCTGAGTGAGGGCTTTACAAGCTTCATGTGAAGCAGGTACCACACCGCGAGCGCAGCTGTCACGAACTGTCCGATAACTGTAGCGAGTGCCGCGCCCATCATTCCCCAGCGGAAAACAAAGATGAAGACCGGGTCGAGGATAATATTCAGCAGAGCGCCTGCGAGTGTCGAGATCATAGCGAATTTCGGGCTTCCGTCCGCGCGGATGACTGGATTCATCGCCTGTCCGAACATATAGAAGGGGATGCCGAGGGTGATGCAGAAGAAGTATTCCTTCGAGCAGTCAAAGGTGCCGGGGTTGACATTTCCTCCGAAAAGCCTGATTATCGGGTCGCTGAAAGCAAGGTAGATGCAGCAGAGGACTATGCCGCTCACAGCAGCCATGAATACCGAATTGCCGACACTTTTCTGAGCCTCGCCGGACTTGTTCATGCCGAGGCTGATGCTCACGAAGGCACAGCATCCGTCGCCGATCATAACGGCTATGGCAAGTGCAATGACAGTCAGCGGGAATACCACGGTATTTGCAGCGTTGCCGTAGGAGCCGAGGTACGAGGCATTGGCAATGAAGATCTGGTCAACGATGTTGTATAGTGCTCCGACGAGCAGAGAGATGATGCAGGGGACGGCGTATTTTTTCATGAGCCTGCCGACGGGCTCCTTTCCGAGAAACATATCTGCGGTCTGATCCATAGAATTACCTCCCAAAAAAAAACGTGCCGCAAACAACTGGATTTACGCAGTAATTTGCAACACGTTCAATGATATTATTATAGCACGCCAGGCGGAAAAATGCAAATGGTATTTTTGCACAAAAATCAAGCCTTCACGGGTTCAGCAGAGCTGCGCCTGAACACAGCCTTGAAGCAGGTGCGGATGAAGGGCTGGATGAAGAAAAGCTGGGTGAAGAAGGCGAAGGGGAAGTTATAGCACATCAGCTTTATCCAGTTTGCAAGGAAGGTAAAAAGGTTGAAGCTCATCTGGTCGTAGGGGTAGTAGAGTATCGCCGCAAGGAAGCTCATGGACGGGCACATTATGCCGATTGTAGCGCAGATTATCGCGGTCTCAAAGAGTACGGGGTGAGTTTCGCGCGGGTCAAAAACGCGGCTTGCGAGCCTGAACGACACAGGGCTGCCGACGAGCACCTCGAGTGAGTAGGCGAGGATGAATTCGATGAGGATGACCGCCCATATCGGCAGCATTTTCCCGAGGACAGAAACGCCTCCCATAGCATCTATAGCATCGAGGACGTGTTTTTCGCCGGTGATCTGCATGAACATCGTTCCGTTCACGACATAGAGGCTGTAGAAAACATAAGCGTGGACGGTGACGATAACGGTCATGAGGGCGAACATCATTCTTTCAAACTGGTTTCTTGGCATAATTATTTCCTTTCCGAACACAAAAAAGCGCTGCATACTCCTGCGTGACCCGGTGTGAGCATTCCGTGATCAGATTTACGCATATGAGCAATGCAACGTGTTTCGTGCTTTATAAAAAATTGTTACTGTAATATTTTAGCATTTCGCAAAGCCGGTGTCAAAGGCGTTTTTCAACAAAGATTGTCAATAACCTCCCTGAAAAAACGGCAAAAAATATAGCAAGCAGCAAACGGCGTATCATATATCACAGCAGCGCTCGATTTTTGTTGAACATGATGAAAATCGATGCAGAATAAATAATTATTCCAACTCCTTATTGCAAAAGCAACACTCTGTTGATATAATAAATTCTGGAAATAATTATGAAAGAAGGATCAACTTGAACAAATTTTCTGAATTCATCGTCCGTAGGCGCCGGCTGATCTACATTATCTATGCCGTTGCCGCAATAGTCTGCGCGGTCGGGATCTTCCGCACTTCTATCAATTATGATATGTCAAAGTATCTCCCGGACGATTCATCCGTAAAAGAAGGCATGGAGATCATGGAGGACGAATTCGGCGAGAATTCCGCGATAATCGTCATGTTCGACGGCCTTGACGAGCAGCAGCAGCTTGCCCGTCAGGAGGAGCTTTCAGCCGTTGAAAATGTCAAATCCGTCGTATTTATGCCTAATGACCCCGCCTACCAGCTTGACGGTCACTCAAAGTACATGGTCACGATCGCTGCTGATACCTACTCAAAGACCTCGCGCCATGTGCTCGATGACATCCGCGATCTCTACGGCGACGACGTTTACCTCAGCGGTGCAGTTGTTGACAACGATAAAATGGTCGAAACTCTCATCGGAGACCTTCCGACTATCGCAATAATCGCAGTGGTGGTCATCTTCACGATACTCTTTCTGCTGTGCGATTCGTGGGTCGAGCCGTTCGTCTTCATGGGCTGCATAGGCGTTGCAATACTGCTGAATATGGGCACTAACGCACTTCTGCCGTCAGTATCCTTCATGACCTTCGCAGTAGGAGCGCTGCTGCAAATGGGTCTGTCCATGGACTACTCGATCATGCTCATGAACCGCTATGCTCAGGAGAAAAATAAGTATTCCAATCACGAGGAGGCAATGATACACGCTCTTGCAGGCTCCTTCGCACCGGTATCGGGAAGTTCCGTGACGACTATCGTCGGTCTTCTTGCACTTGTATTCATGGACTTCAAGATAGGTCAGGATATGGGAGTAGTCCTCGCAAAGGGAGTATTCTTCAGCCTTGTCTGCATCTTCACGCTGCTGCCGGGCATTGTTGTAAGCCTCGATAAGCTTATCGAGAAAAGCCGCAAGAAGTCCCTGACTATCCACACAGGCAAGCTCGTGCGCGGCTCAGCAAAGGGATGGTTCGTGGTGCTTCCGCTCGCACTTGCACTGGTCGGAGTTTCACTGTTCTACAAGGACGACGTGAAGATTGGCTTCCTCAAGATGTTCGACAACAAGGATCAGGAGTATATAGATGACTGCTTCGGAATGGACAACCAGACCGTCCTGCTCTACAATAACACCGAACAGCCGGAGAACGTAAGCTCCTACATAAGCTGGCTGAATATGCGAAATGACGTGAATTCAGTACAGGACTACTCCAATACGCTCGGAAAGCCCTGCACTCCGGCGCAGATAGCTATGCAGTTCGGCTTCCCGGCAGAGCAGGCTCAGGCTATGTACGATGCAATGGGCGTTGAGACAATGACTATGGAGGAATTTGTCGGTGCCGCTTCACAGGCAAGTCCGGACGACCAGTCGCTTGCCGCTGCACAGAAGCTCATAAACGACAACCGAAGCCAGATGCTCGGAAAACGCTACAACCGCATGGTCATCTCGCTCGATATCGAGTCAGAGGGCGAGGATACCTTCGAGGAGATAGGCCAGCTCATATCAAAGGCTGACGAGACCTTCGGCGAGGACAGCTACTACCTTGTCGGCGATGCTGTAATGGGCTATGAGATGAACGAGGGCTTCAAGGACGAGATGAACTTCGTGACAATGCTTACTGTCATTGCGATATTTATAGTTGTAATACTCACATTCCGCTCGATATTCAGCTCTGCGATACTTGTTGCGGTCATTCAGGCGGCGGTATACATTACGACTGCTGTAATGGCTGTCCTGGGATATACGGTCAACTACATCGCCCTCATACTTGTGCAGTGTATACTCATGGGAGCAACTATCGACTACGGCATCCTGTTCATCTGCAACTATGTCGAGGAACGCGAAAGCCTGCCGAAGCTCGAGGCGCTTTCAGCTGCAATGGACCGTTCGATAAAGACCATACTTACATCCTCACTGATACTTATGGGCTGCTGCCTGACAACGGGAATACTCATGACTCAGAAGGTCATAGCCCAGACCACCACCATGATAGCGCTGGGAACCTGTGCCTCAGTTCTTATGGTAATACTTGTTCTGCCTGTGCTCATATATCTGCTTGACAAGCTTGTGCTGATACGCTTCGGCGTGAAGAAAGCTGCTGCGGAGGTGAAGGATGATGAACAAGAAAAATAACCAGCGCGTTAAGCTGACGATAAGGCTGTTGCAGGAAAGTCTGATAAAGCTCCTGAAGGATAATTCGCTTTATGACATAACCATCACGGAGCTCTGTCAGGAGGCTGAGATCAACCGCTCGACCTTCTATAAATATTACAACAGCATCCGCGGGCTTTATGAGGAGCTTGAACAGATGGCTCTCAGGCGGAGCGCGGAGTGTCTCGAGAGTATGGATCTTAGAAGCGAATCGGCTGTGGTAAGCCGTATAGAGGCTCTGCTCGTGCATATCAGGGAGAATTCTGAGCTTTACATGCTGCTCTTTGCGAACAGTGCGGGAGATGATTTCACATACCGGCTGATAATGCAGACTACCGGATTTGTGGAGCTGTTCCCGGAGGTGATCCCTGAGGACAAGAGGAATAATGCGGAATACTGTTCACTGTTCGTCACAGCGGGAGCGCTCAGTATCATCGTGAGCTGGCTTCGTAATGGCGCTGAGGATGAGCCGTCTGAATTAGCTTCGCTCATATTTGGTCTTGCTGCTGACGCTCTTTCATTCTCAACTGCGGAGGAGTGAACGCCAGACCGCCAAAAAGTTACATACCATATGAAGCAACAGTGCGCGTAAAACCGGAAAACCGGTTTTACGCGCTGTCTTCTTAATGACTTCTTAATAATTTCCGTGATATAATCTTAATAACATATCTGAAAACCCTTTCCAGAGTTTTCCCTGTATCTTCCGTATCTATCCGATCTTTCTTTCCGGAACAGGTTTTCAGATATGTCCTTAACAGAAACGGAGGGAGTGCCTATGTATTTCAGAATACTGAAAAAGGACCTGAAAAGAAAAAAGACCATGAACGTCATACTTCTGCTGTTCATCATACTTTCGACTATGTTCGTATCGAGCAGTGTCAACAATATTGCTGCGGTCGCCGGAGGGATAGATAAATTCTTCGACAAAGCCGGGATGTCCGACTGTATCATTTTCGAGGAGGAAAAGGGCGGACGTCCTGTTGCGGAATGTCTTGACGAGGCGGACGGCATAGATGCCTACCGCTGCGAGCATTTGTTCTTTGCAAATGAGGACTTCTTCGAGAAGGACGGAAAGCGGCTTTTCAGATATCAGAACGCGATATTCGTTATGCCGTTCAGTGAGGCAAAAATAAAGTATTTCAACAAGGACAACAGGGAGATAACCTCCGTTGATAAGGGCAAAGTTTATATATCTTCATTTCTTGCCGATAAGATAGGGCTCAGCACCGGGGATAGCTTTGATCTGGTATGCGGTAAGAACTGCCTTACGCTTACGTTCGCAGGCATCACGAAGGACGCTCTGCTCGGCTCTGAGATGGTCGGAAACCCGAGGTTTATTCTTAACGATGAGGATTTCGCCTTTATTACCTCCGACAAGGAATTCATGGAGGGGCTTGCACTCAACATCTACTATGTTGACACTGACAACGTGAAGGCAGTCAACAAAGCATTATCGGATAACCAGAACGTCGTTTTCAGCGGTGACAGAGCTCTTATCAAGAGGACCTACATCATGGATGTGATGACTGCGATGATACTTCTGATCGTCAGTGTTTGCCTTATTATCGTGTCATTCATAGTCCTGCACTTCACAATCGGCTTCACGATCGGTGAGGAGTTCCGCGAGATCGGCGTAATGAAGGCGATGGGACTTAAAAACAATACGATAAGGCTGCTCTATCTCGTCAAGTATGTCGGTATCGCTCTCATAGGTGCATTTTTCGGATGTATTGCAGGTATTCCCTTCGGAAGAATGCTGATAAAGAGCGTGAGCCGCAAGATAGTCCTCGAAGCGGATAATTCGCTGCTTCTCGGGATACTTTGCAGTCTCGGAGTGGTTCTGCTGATAGTTCTCTACTGCTGGAGAAGCACCGCAAGGATAAAGAAGCTCTCACCGATAGATGCGGTAAGGAGCGGTCAGACCGGCGAACGCTTCCGCAAAAAGGGCTTCATGCGCCTCGGAAAGAGCAGGCTCGGCACAACAGGCTTCCTTGCGGCAAACGATGTGCTCAGCAGCCCGAAGCAGTATGGCATCATCACAGCGGTATTCACGGTATGCACCGTTCTCGTCATGATACTTGCCAATACTGTCAATACACTAAACAGCGATAAGCTGCTCTATCTTTTCGGCACTACAAAGAGCGACCTTTATATTTCAAGTCCGACGCTTTTCTTCAACGTTGACATAGGAAAACAGGAGCTCGACGATGCCCTGACGGATATCGAGACGAAGCTTGCAAAGAACGGTATGCCGGCAAAAACTCACGTTGAGTGTCTGTATAACCTTCCCACTGTTGCCGGCAGCGAAAGCGACAATATCCGCTATCAGCACTGCGGCAGGACAAAGGCTTCCGATTACTGGTACACAAAGGGTACTGCTCCGTCCTGTGCGACCGAGGTGGCTTTTACGAAGAAGGCAGCAGATGATCTCGGAGTCGGTATAGGCGATACGGTCACGATAGATATTATGGGAAATACCGGCGATTATCTCGTTACAGGGATTTTCGAGTCGATGAGCAATCTCGGAAAGAGCGGAC
>CAMOXW010000241.1 GCA_946629405.1 uncultured Ruminococcus sp. | reverse complement strand
GCCCGCGGTGGCTCACCACATTAATTGTGTCCGCGCGCGGACGGATTAAAAAAACTGCCGTTAGCGAAAGCAGACTTCCGTCCCGCACGAACAGAGCGCGCGAAGCAAGCGGCAACGTGGAAGCCCGCGGTGGCTCACCGCTAAGATTGCTCACTGACAAGGATTGAGCAGCGGTTCTGTATCATCTCAGCTGTATTTTCGGCAGTTGCATCCCCAGCGAAAAATCTTGACGCTTCCTCAAGACAGATATCCATAACGCTGTCATCAGTCATATAGAATGATTTGCCCATTATCGAGCGGCAGCTCATGATATACCTTGCAAGGTCATCTCGTTCCTCCTGTGTGAGCGGGTACATCGTCGAGCCCTGACTCTCTCTCGAAGGCACCTCGACTAAGCCGTCGCCGTTTTCACTAAAATCGTAAAGGTTCATGGTCCAGTCCATATATTCATTGAAGGCGTCAATCCTTACCGGTATCCATCTTACACTGCTGGTATTATTCTGGTAGTCGATCCTGTCAAGGTAGGTCTGACCGGTACCCTGATATTCCGGGAGAAAATGGCTGCGGACAAACTGCCATGCGCCTTCTTTGTCCGGGCAGGTGTTGAGGATAGCGATATACATGGCGCCTTCTATTTTGCCGCCGGTGCCGTTTGTGGTCGGGAAGCCGGTGAGAGTTATCTCGTCCTTAGCTTCAACATAGCGGGCATAGCTGTAGTCGTTTTCGCCCTCGCCGATGAGAATGTCCTTTTCCATAAGAACTCTGTCCTGACTCCACCAGTAGAATTTTTCAGTATAATAAGCCTGATGACCGTAGGGGTCAGTTGCCTTGTCGGGCATTGATATCTTTTCCGTGAAGCGGTCGGCGAAGCGGAGCATTTTTATGAATTCGTCACTGTCAAAGTTACAGGTGCCCTTTTCATAGTCAACAAGGTCGTCCGCGCCGCTTATGAGCATACGGAGCATATCCTTGTTCTCGATGCTGTCGTAGAGGTGGTCTGCTGTCGCGGGAGCGTTGTCATAGAGCTCTATCATGTCGTCAAGGGTCCAGTTTTCCTTCTGGCCGAACTTTTTCTTGACTGCGGTAGTATGCACAAAGAAGTCCGGTGTGAGCGACCACAGCTTGCCGTCTGAGTCTTCAAGCGCCTCAAGAATATTCGGAAGAAGGGTCTCACGGTTGACGTCAGGGTCGTTCTCCATGAAGGTGTAAAGATCACAGAATGCTCCCTTGCTGCCGTAAAAATCAATGAGCTCGTGATCGTCGGTAATAATGATATCCGGAGCATTCCCGGCAACTATGTCAAGCCTGAGCTGCTCCTGTGCGCCATAGCCGTATATATCGTCCGGGTCGTTGTACTTGCTGTAGTCGATGACGTCGATGCGGTACTTGTCCTGCGATTTGTTGAACTTCGAGGCGGATTCGGAATAGCCTGCGAGAGTGATAACTGAGATATCGTTGCCCTCGCCCTCCTTGCGCCGGACAAGCCTTACAAGTCCTCTGTCGCCGCTGCTGCTGTTGGTGTCAAAGTAATAGCCGATGAAGTCCTGCTCGCCTGCCGGCATTGCGCTGAAAGCAGGGATATCCGAATCCCTCCACCTGAGTACGGTCTCAGCCGTGCCGTCTTCCTTAACGCCGATGAGCTCCTTGTCCTCCGGCACGAAAAAAAGATAATCGCCTCTGCCGGGAGTAGGCCTTCCGGCAAGCTTGTTGGCGTAAAGGGACTCTGTTTTGTAGAGAGGCTCGCTGAGGGTCTGCTTTTCGGTATCAAGGCGGCGGATGAGTATTTCCTCCGTGGCAGTACCGTTATTCGGGTAAGAGCCGGTGCTCGTTATCATGATATTGCCGTCGCGGTCAGTGAACATAGCGGTATTATCATAGAAGCCGCCGTACTTGCTGAGTTCGGAGCTGTCGGACTTCAATACCAGCGAAGCGCTGCCGTCCGGGGCAAGGCGTATGACGTTCAGGCTGTGATCGCAGAAAAGAAGCGAGCCGTCGCTCATAGCTGTGATACTGTATGAGGGGAAAATGCCGTGTTCATCGCAGTATTCCGAGAGGTCAAGCTCGTCGGAGCGGCTTTTCAGTGTACCGTCTGTGCCGTAAAGGGCGTAGTAGAAGGTATGCGTGGTATTACGTTCGTACTCGTCATAGTCGAAGTCCTTGCCGTCATTCGGTGCGTCAGCTCCGGGTAGAGTCATTCCGTGGTGGTCAGCACAGTCGATAAGCGCCGCTATATCCCCGCTCGGAAGCATAGCGTAAACTCCCTGCACCTCGTCGCCGGAGAAGTCCTTTTTAAGGTCTGGAGTTATATCTTCCACGGCTGAAAGGTCAGCGGACAGCCTGAAAAAACGAAGTCCGTCGTCGGAGAGAGTGCTGGAGCCGTTTGCGTAGTATGAACCGTCGCTGCCGGCAGAGATATCCCAGAGGCCTTCAACATCGTGGCAGTCCACTGGTTCAGCCTTATAGGAATTGCTGTAGATGACCTCGGCAGTCTGGGTGGAGTGCTCCTGTGCAGCTACATTTCCAGCAGAAGCGCCAGACCCGGAGGAACCGTCACTCTTGCTGCTGCAAGAGGTCAGCGAGAGAGCCGCGAGTGCGGCGAATGTAAAAGCGCGGTTGAAATATTTATTCATAGTGGTCGTCCTTTCGCTTATTTTTTCTAATTCCAGTATACATGAAAAAAGTGAAAGGTCAATGGATTTTGCAATTAATTTGCAAAAATTTTGCAGTAAGCTTGCATCACTTTGAACTTTGTGCAATCTGTATAATTATCACGGATGGACACGATGAAGAATCGGGCTTTGAGAGATTGAAGCTCAAAAAAATATGTGAAGTTTCTACAAAAATTACTAATATGAGTATAATAATATTGATTTTTTATAGAGAAAATGTTATAATAATAATATTGGGTTCATACTTTGTTAATATTTTGTATACTTGGAATTCAAATTTACATATGGTAATATTTGGGAGGATAAATCAATGAAGATGGTAAAGTGTCCGGAAAAGCATTTTTACGATTCCGACAAATACACGACCTGTCCGCTCTGCGAGAAGAACAGGAAGCGCAGAGGCTCCGATGCCGATGCCAACGGCAAAACGAGGATAGTCAAGCTCAACCTGAAGGCGGCAAAGCCGAAGGAGTCCGAAGCTAAGCCGGTTGAACAGAAGCCTGCCGAGGTCAAAAAGCCAGAGGCAAAGCCGGTTGAGCAGAAGCCTGCCGAGGTCAAAAAGCCCGAAGTTAAGCCGGTTGAGCAGAAGCCTGCCGAGGTCAAAAAGCCCGAAGTTAAGCCGGTTGAGCAGAAGCCTGCCGAGGTCAAAAAGCCCGAAGT
>CAMOXW010000240.1 GCA_946629405.1 uncultured Ruminococcus sp. | reverse complement strand
TGGAAGTATACATACAAGACTCTCACAGAAGATTTCAACTGCCACAACCTCATCTGGGAGTGGAACAGCTATAATTTCGATACCTCTGCAAACTGGTATCCCGGCGATGAGTACGTTGATATCATAGGCTACGACAAGTACAACTGCACAAAGTACCTCGAGGAGAACAACTGGCAGCCCTCTATCCAGCACGATGACAGCGCTATCGCTTCCACATTCTATGGCATCATGGACAAGTATGAGAGCACCAAGATGGTAGCTATGGCTGAGAATGACTGCTTCTCAACTGTTGACAACCTCGTCAATGACAAGGCTGGCTGGCTCTACTTCTGCACATGGTACGACGGCGGCAGCGCAGATATCAACTTCCTGACAGACCCACGCTTCAATACTAAGGAAGACACTATCGCAATGTACCAGAGCGATTACTGCATAACTCTCGATGAGCTTCCGAAGGATCTCTACACCTCTGAGGCTCCCGACGTAACAACTACAAAGCGTTCGACAACAACTACCACGACGACTACAACTCAGCCGATCTCCACAACGACCCATGAGACTGACCCTGAGAAGGATTTTGCCGATATTTCGACAGATGCAGACGGCAATATCACCATCACCTTCAAGGAGGCTTCCGATACAGTTTACCTCCGCGTTGACCTACCCGAGGGCGTTACCTACGCAAACGGCGGCCTCGGCGTAACTATACCGCTCGACGGCAAGTATTACTGGGCAAACGTTAAGTGGGTGGCTGAAAAGAGCGGCGATGTCAAGCTTGTTCTTGCCGATAACCTTCTCAATGTAACTCTCGGTACGACTGAGGTCGAGGACGAGGCTGTTATCGAGGCTGCAAAGGCAGCTCTCGCTGAGCAGAAGGTGTTCCAGGGACAGGTATGGTACGCCTCCGATGCATCAGGCAAGAGCACTTCAACAGGCGGTGTTCAGATCGCAGCAGCTTATGTAAAGACAGGTACTTCTGATGATATCCTCTATGGTGATGCTAACGGCGACGGACAGGTGAATATGGCTGACGCAGTTCTCATTATGCAGAGCGTTTCCAACCCTGACGTTTACGGCATAGGCAAGGAAAAGGGCATCAAGCCCGAAAACGAGGCTAAAGCTGATGTTGACGGCACTCCCGGAATAACCAACAAGGATGCTCTTGCTATCCAGCAGTACAAGCTCACTCTCCTTGACAGTCTTCCTGTCAAGGCATGACATTAACGAACCTCTTTATACAGCAATTGCTGCCGTGCGTTAAAGTGCGGCAGCTTTTGCCATATCCGGGTATTTGCAGTTTTGCACAAGAGTGAACCGCAGCTTTTGTGCAATGCTACAAAAATTAGTGAGAGGCGGAGAGTTTTACGTTCGCGTAACGTCTACCATACAGAAGCGGCTGAGAGTCAGCTTTATGCCGGACCATTTACACTTCTGCTCTGTTGACTTCTTACCGCTGACATCTTACTTCCAAAGGGGGAATTTTTATGAAAAAAAGAAAACTTACAGCGATCATTACCTCACTGGCTTTGCTGCTTTCAGCAGGTATGTCCGCGACACCGGCTTCGGCGGCTGACAGTGATACTACAGCTTCGTCAGGCAGTCAGGCTGTACGCTATTGTGAGCACTGCGGCGCTGAACTGCCGGAGGGAACGCTCTCTACTCCGCTTGGTATATGGCTTTGCGATAATTGCCGTGCTCAGGGAATGGGCGGTACTACAACTCCCACGTCTACTACCGGAACAACTACAGCGGTCGGCGGTACGGACGTTGTGATACAGCCGGAGGAACAGCACCTTTTCTCGTTCAGCATAATGGACGAAAACAATGACCCCGTCAGAACTTCTGAAATCAAGCTTCTGATAATGTATGAGGACAACTCGGTAGATGTTCTGAACTACAGCGGTTTGCCCTGCTGGATAGACAAGCATGGCATGGGCGGAAGAATAGTCATTTCCGATGCTCCTGAACAGTATCGCATAACAGATGAGTCATCAGCAGATTTCCCGGAGGACGGCGGGAACGTTGTACTTCGTCTCGAAAACAATCCGGACTGCACAACTGCGGCTTCATATGGCACCGTCACCTGTGTCACGACTTGTACTACGACTACCTGCCCGATAGAGGATGAGGAGCTCGGAGTATATGTCTATGACGAGGACAACAGCCTTGTCGGAGGAGTAACGGTCGAGTTCTACTATGACGACTATTCAAGCCAGACATTCATCACAGCGGAGGGACTTCCGCTCATCCGCAGGCACGATGGCAGAATGGGCACGATCACGCTTGTATCGCTCCCCGAGGGTTATGAGCTTATCCCCGGCAGCCCTAAGGAGTTCAACTTCATTGAGACAAGTACGTTTGCTAAATTTTATCTCAGGAGAAATGATGTCTCCACAACTGCGGCGACCTCAACAACGACCACAGTCAGCACTGCTCCCCAGACCACTTCAACATCCGTAGATGATTCGTTGGATACCACAACTCAAGTCACTGCACCTGTTGCAAGCTTCACGATTCCTGAAAGTGCAACGCTTCTTCCAAAGGGAAGCATGATGGAGTGTCCGTTCAGCTCATTCATGGTATCATGGGTCGAATTTTCGGCTGACAGCCCCTTCATCACGTTCGAGGAGCCGCGCATGGAACTGAAAAATGGTGAGAGCGGCAAGTTTGTACTGAGGACAGCTGATGATGCCGGTGAGTGCGACGTTATCATCACCGCGACCTACAATAACTGGCTTACAAACGAGATATCAACGACTGAAATGGTGCTTTATCTCAGGGAAACATCCACCGGTGAGGATGCGGTAAAGCGGATCGCGCTGACCGGCGAAACAGTATATGGCATCGACGATTCCGGAATTATCCTTTCAGGTGCCGGAAAGTTCCTCCTCGGCAGCAATATTGCAAAGCAGACTCTTACCGCTCTTGAAGCAGGCACGAAGATAAACGTTGTGCTGTTCTACACTGTAAGAAATGACGGAACGAACGTTATAAGCAATGCCTCTGATCTAAGCTGCACGGCCTATCCGGAGGACATGGAGGAGCTTGCACCGGTGCTTTCCGGCGACGCTAACTGCGACGGAGAGGTCAATATGGCTGATGCGGTGCTCATCATGCAGGCGGTGACAAATCCTGATAAGTACGGCATCGGACGTACCCGCGGTATAAATCTTCTCGGAGCTGCCAACGCCGACATCGACGGCGGCGGAGTTACGCAGAAGGATGCACTTATAATCCAGCAGTACAAGCTTGGCATTGCCGGGCTTGACAAATAGAAAACATGATGCGAAGGTCCGGAGTTCCCGGGCCTTTGCCGATTGAGGAGAAATAATGATACACTATTATTATGGATACGGAAAGGGCAAGACATCCGCGGCGGCAGGAGCTTGCCTGCGTGCGGCAGGAAGCGGCATGAGGTGTGCGTTCGTGCAGTTCCTGAAAAACGGCACAAGCGGCGAGGTCGGTATTCTCCGGAAGGGCATCGCCGATGTGTTTGACTGCGGAGGAAAAGCTGATTTTCCCTCGAACATGAACGATGAGCAGAAGGCTGAGCTGAGAAAGGTTCATGACAGCAATCTTCGGGCGGCAATGGCGGGAGGCTATGATCTTATAGTTCTTGACGAGCTCGGGGATAGTATTGACTGTGGACTTATAGATACCGGGGCGGTAGAGAAAATGCTTGCAAGGCCGTGCGAGCTTGTGATAACGGGACATACTGCGACACCGCAGCTCATGAGCCGTGCGGATTACATAACGGAATTCCGCAGTATATCGCACCCCTATGACCGCGGTATCGCCGCAAGGAAGGGAATAGAATACTAAAGGCGCGGATCTTACAGCGCTGCTGTTCACTGAATTTTTACCGTAAATTATTGACAGATATTGAATTTCTTTGTATAATATATATTATAATACTTTGCAAAGGGGTTCGATCATGGCAGGCAAAAAAATAGCGGCACTCTCAGCCGCATTGGTTTTCTCCATGACATCTCAGGGCTTTGCGCCAACAGCCTCACAGACTGCTGCGAATGCAGCGGAACGTACCGTCGTTTTTGACAGCTTCGACATGAACGTCAACGGCGGTTTCCCTGTGCGCGGAGTTGACATTTCAGCAATCGTCTCTCTCGAAAGCGCGGGCGTGGCCTTCGGGGACAGCCCCGC
>CAMOXW010000239.1 GCA_946629405.1 uncultured Ruminococcus sp. | reverse complement strand
GCTGAGGAGAGACTTTCCGGATATAAAAATTCCATGAGAAAGCACGGACTTTTCTACGACAAGAGCTATTATGAGTATGGTGACTACTGGTATGAGGCTGCCGATAAATTCGCTGACAGGATAATCAGCGGCTCTCTTGAACGTCCCGATGCTGTTGTCTGCGGCAATGATATCATGGCGGTAAGGCTTTCCGGAAAGCTTATTGCTGCAGGTATCAGAGTACCGGAGGATATTGCTGTCACCGGCTTTGATGCCTCCGAGGAGGGCTACACGAGCCAGCCCACTATCACAAGCTACTCCCGCCCCAATTTTCAGCTTGGCTCTGAGGCGTGCCGGAGACTTTACCGCATAATCACAGGAAGGATCTGCAGCAAGGTCCCGAACGAGAGCGGTTCTCTCCGCATCGGGCGCAGCTGCGGATGTCAGGAAAATATCAGCATCCGCAACAGTGCAAGACGCATGAAAAGGATAAGCTCAAGCTTCGAGGGCTATCTTCTCTACGGTGATATGCTCTTTGATATCACGAACGTACTCAGCGTTGAGAACCTCGCTGACAGGATAGACAACTACACCTTCCTCCTTTACAAAATGGCTCATCTGGATATATGCCTGACCCGGAAATATATTGAATCCACTCTCGCTGATGCCTCCGCTGCAAGGAAGCTCGACTTCCGCATCGGCGACGAGATGAAGGCTGTGCTCTCAAAGAATTCTGTCTCCCGGAATTCCGGCAGGGATGAGTATTTCAGCTCATCGCAGCTCCTTCCGGTCTACTCCGAGGAACGCCGCTATCCGGTAGCATACTATATCTCACCGCTGCACTACAATGACAATTTCTTCGGATATACCGCGCTTTCCTTTGGCAAATGCCCTCTCTCCTTCAGCAGCATTTTCCTCCAGTGGATCAACTACCTCAACGTTGCCCTTCAGCATATCCGGATAAAGTCGATGATGAACAATACCATTTCCGTTGCTGACCGCGCCATAATGTACGACCACACCACGGGGCTGCTCAACCGCAACGGGATCGAGCGTGAATTCAGCCGCATAAACGTCCCCGAGCTCTATGACAGGCACTACGACTTCATCACCGTTGAGGTCACCGGCATAAAGAATACCTACTACCGGAGCGGCGAGGAAAAATGCCGCAGTATCATGCTCTCATTCTCCCATGAGGTCTCCAGTATCCTAACCTCGGGCGAAATTTGCGGCATCTGGGGCGACAATACTATCTGCGTCATAACAGATGTTCCCGGACGTGCGGATGATCTCTGCCGCACACTCTGCACTCGTATCAAAGACGAGGCATCCTCCGGAGACAGCTCCGGAAAGGACTTTTCCATAGGTGTCTATCCCTTCTCGCCGGGCAGCGAGACATCCGCAGCCGATGTGCTCTATAAATCTTCCGTCAACAAGGCGTTCAGCTATTCCACTTCGGAAAATACCTCGAACCCGCAGTTCGAGAAGCTGTGTATGCTCCGCAGCAGGATAATGAAAAATCCCGAGCTTTCGTGGAATATCAGCGATATCGCCGACAGCCTTTTCCTCAGCAAGAGCTATCTTCAGAAGATCTACAAGTCCTACTTCGGCAAGAGCATCATCGAGGAAATGATAGAATTCCGCATGGAGAAGGCTAAGAAGCTGCTCTCCCAGACCGGGCTGACCGTCACTGAGATAGCGCGGGACTGCGGTTATTCTTCGTATAATTATTTCGTGCGGCAGTTCAGGATATGTGAGGGTGTTTCTCCCTCCGGCTACCGCGAAAAAGTCCGGAAGGGGGCTGTATCATGAAAGCGGCTGTTATACTTATGAAATGTCCTGAGGCGAAGCTCTCCTACGGCGTGCGCGTGGAGGAATCACACGGCGACTGGCTCAGAACATGGGCGTTCGCTGTTCCGCCGGAAAGAGCCGCTCATGAGGGCTATGACAAGACAAGTGTTACCGGCAGCCTGAATTATACCAGTGAGTACAACGGCTGTCCCTATTGCGGCTCAAAGGAGTTCGTTATCTGCGGACGCTGCGGGAAGCTCTCCTGCTGGAACCGGGAGGAGCGTATATCCTGCGGCTGGTGCGGCCTCACCGGAAACATCACCCGGACCGAGGAGGACCTGAGTGTCAGCGGCGGGGACATATGATAATGTCAGAATTCCGGAAACAGCGGATATTTTATTTGTTATCCCGCCGTTCGGTACTGCCTGAAATTTACCGGTATACTGCAAAAAGCTCCCTGTCCGGAATCTGCCGGCAGGGAGCTTTCAAATGTTATCAGCCTGAATGTTTTATATTACGAAAAACGCCTGTTCAACGGTCCTGCATACCTGTGCGAAGCAGCCGGAGGCACGGAGACCTTCTGCACATTTTTCCGCAGCGGCCGTATCACTGAACTCGCCGAAAACGGCTGAACCGCTGCCGGTCATTACCGCGCCGAGAGCTCCGTCTGCGAGCATTGCAGATCTTATCCCGTTTACCTCACGGAGCTGTACAGCCTGTTCAAAGAGATTGCCGAAGAAATGGTGAGCGGTGTCCGGAGAGGTCCTTATAGCCTCAGCAAGCCCCTTCGTATCAGGGTGGAGCGGCTCTGTGAGCGCGTCTATCCGGGCGTAAGCCTCACCTGTGGAAACTCCCTCCTTACCCTTAGCGATAACAAGGATGTGTCCGGACCAGCCGGGCAGGGGAGTTATCTCCTCACCGATACCGCTGACGTAAGCAGTTCCTCCGGTGAAGAAGAAGGGGACGTCTGCGCCGAGCTTCTTGCCCATAGCAGCGAGCTCAGCTGCAGAAAAATGTTCACCGGTCAGCTTATTGAGACAGTACAGAACAGCGGCAGCGTCAGTGCTCCCGCCGCCCATTCCGGCTTGCGAGGGTATGCCCTTCACGATATCTATAGCGCAGCCGGAAGCTATCCCAGCGGTGTCAAGGAGGAGCTTTGCGGCTTTATAGGCTATATTGCGTTCATCGCAGGGGATAGGGTCAGACTTTGCGAAGTTCTCCGGCACGCGGCAGGAAATACTTATCCCGCTGCCGGAAAGCTCAACTGAAACCTCGTCATAAATGCCGACGGTCTGGAAAACACTCTCTATGAGGTGGTAGCCGTCCGGGAGCCTTCCGGTGACGTCGAGAGCAAGGTTTATCTTAGCTGCGGTCTTTATTTTCATTTTTCTCAGCCTCTAACTTAGCAAGGAATTTTTCGATGCGCTTCATAGCTTCCATGAGATGCTTGAGGGAGTAAGCATAGGAGATACGCATATATCCCTCGCCGGAGCTTCCGAATGCGCTTCCGGGAACCGCGGCGACCCTTTCCTCATAGAGCAGCCTTTCGCAGAATTCCTCGCTGTCGAGCCCGGTGCTTTTTATGCATGGGAAGACATAGAACGCACCTTCGGGGTCAAAGCAGGTCAGCCCGAGGCGGTTGAATTCGCTGACGAGGAACTTTCTCCGGATGTTGTATTCGTCCACCATTTTAGCGATCTCCATATCGCAGGATTCGAGCGCTTCAATGGCGGCATTCTGGCTTATATAGGGGCTGCACATGATGCCGTACTGGTGTATTTTGGCTATCTGGGTTATTATCGGCTCGGGAGCGGGTACATAGCCGAGCCTCCAGCCTGTCATGGCGTAGGCTTTGGAGAAGCCGTTGACGTAGATAGTTCTCTCCGGCATACCCTCGAGCTCGATGATAGAGAAGTGCTTTCTGCCGTAGGTCAGCTCGGAGTATATCTCGTCCGAGAGCACCATGATATTCGTGTCACGGAGAAGCTCCGCGATGGGATCAAGGTCCTCGCGGGTCATGACAGCGCCGGTCGGATTGTTGGGGAAGGGGAGTATCAGAAGCTTTGTGCGGTCAGTGATCTTGCCGCTGAGGTCGTCAACGGTCAGCTTGAAATTATTCTCAACCTTTGTGGGAACAGCTACCGGGACACCGCCTGCAAGCTCTACCAGAGGGGCATAACAGACGAAGCACGGTTCGACAACTAGCACTTCGTCGCCCGGGTCGATGATGCCGCGGAGTGCAAGGTCGATAGCCTCAGAGCCTCCGACGGTCACGATAACTTCCTTGTCAGGGTCATAGCTTACGCCGTGCTTTTGGCTTATACGGTTTGAAATAGCCTTCCGGAGCGGAGCAAGTCCCTTATTGGGGCCGTAGACGATATGCTTGCGTTCGAGGACGCTGATAGCGGCCTTGCGGATGACCCACGGGGTCGAGAAGTCAGGCTCGCCGACGCCGAGGGAGATTACGTCATCCATAGTCCCGGCGATATCGAAGAACTTCCTGATACCTGAGGGCTTGACATTTTTGATCTTGCCTGAAAGAACCTTGTCGTAGTCTATCACGATCAGCCGAGTCCCCTTTCGTCCGGTTCTTCACCGTCGATGAAGATGCCTTTTTCCTTATATTTTTTTAGTATAAAGTGGGTAGAGGTGGAGAGAATTCCGTCGATAGTAGCGAGTCTCTCGGAGACGAAGAAAGCGACGTCCTTCAGGTTGCTGCCCTTGACCTCAACAGCGAGGTCGTAGGCTCCGGAGGACATGAGGCTTACGCTCTCGACCTCGTCGTACATCATGATAGTTTTTGCGATGTCGTCGAAGCCGCAGTCGCGCTGGGGAGTGACCTTCAGCTCGATAGTGGCGTGAACTGTGGATTTGTCGTACTTGTCGTCGTCGAGGATAACGCTGTAGCCGCGGATGATGCCGCTTTCCTCGAGCTTCTGTATCTCTGCGGCGGCTTCCTCGGGGGAAATCCCAAGTATCTCGCCGAGTGCGGTATTTGAGATACGCGCGTTCTGCTGTAAGATCTTAACGATATCGTTCATATATTTTCTTCCCTTCCTTAGATTAACTCATAATTCATAATGCGTAATTAAATGTATCGTCTGACTGCGATGATATTTAAGATCTTAATCCGTCCGCAAAAGCGGACACAACAAATTATGAATTATGAATCTTAATTATGAATTATATTTCTATAAATTCCGGTCTGCGCTTTTTGAAATATGCAAGTCTTGTGAAGCCGGCAGCCCGGGCTATCTCAGCGCCGGTGCTTACGTCCGCGCCGATATCCTCAATGGTATGGGAGTCCGAGCCTACGGAGACTATCTCGCCCCCGAGGTCACGAAAGAGCTTAACATATTTCAGCCCCGGGAATGTGTCCCCGAAGCCCTGACGGATGCCGGAGGTATTTATCTCGATGCCCTTTCCGTTCTGCACAAGCAGCCGGAAGCTTTCAGCGATGATCTCATCGTAGCAGCTTATATCGGGGCATGAGCCGGTCTGCTTCTTAATATACCTGAGCAGGTAGGTGAGGTGGGAGAGGACGTCAAATTTTCCCCATTTACAGAGCTTGTATATCTCCCGGAAATATCTCCGGCAAAGCTCGTCGATCTCCTCCGCGGTCATTGAGTTATAGTCGAGGAAGCAGAAGTCCTCGGTTTTCGGGAGCTGGTGCATTGAGCCGAGAACGAAGTCGAGCCGCTTGTCGGCGACGATGCGCTCTGCAATGGCGTACTCATGGGTAGCCTGCCCCATTTCGACACCGCATATGAGGTTGAGCTTGCCGTTCAGTTTTTCCTTTAGCTCGGTGACGGCAGCGAGGGAGTTTTCAAAGTCCCTGCCGAAGTCGAAGTAGGGATAGACTGTCTCGCCGGGGTAGTGTTCCCGGGAGTACCAGCGGTTGCACTCGCAGTGGTCGGTAATGGCATAAGCGGCAAGTCCGAGCTCCATAGCTCGTTCAGCGCATCTGCTGATATCAGCCTCGGAATCCACCGAGAACTGTGTATGTGTATGGCAGTCGATAAGGTTCATGATCCACCTCGCAGGTAATGTATTCTAATATTATACCACATACTTCACGGGATTTCAAGACTTTTTTATAAGAAAGCGGTCATCCCAGTGTGCCGGTGCCTATATTGACATATGAGGCGGAAAGGTGTATAATTTTTATGAGGTGATACGATGTGACGGAATATCTTAAAAATTATATGAAATACGTTCAGGAACGACTCGACAACTGCTCCGGCAGCAGCGAGCTTGAAGAAATTCTTGCCGAACACAAGGACAAGATCGCCTTCATGCAGCACGAAAGGATAGTTCACTTCCTCGTGACCATGATGTTTGCGCTGATACTCTCGGTCTTCATGGGGATAGTCATGTTCACCGAAAACCTTGCGATGCTCCTGCTCGTTACCATTATACTGGTGCTGCTCGGCTTCTACATAAAGCATTACTATTTCCTCGAAAACACCGTCCAGAAGATGTACCGCGTATACGACGATATCCTCAGGAAACGCCGTAATATTGCCGAAAGGAGTGCTGATAACGCCAATGGATAAGAAGGAGCTCGCTGCACTTGCCGAGGCAGCTCTTGAAAAGCTTTACCCCGATGCGGAATGCTCGCTCGTCTACGGGAAGCCCTATGAGCTGCTTATTTCCACGCGGCTTGCAGCTCAGTGTACCGATGCGCGGGTGAACATTGTCACAAAAACTCTCTTTGTGAAGTATCCCGACCTCGGAAGCTTTGCCGCAGCTGACCCTGCGGAGCTTGAACAGGACGTGAAGCCCTGCGGCTTTTACCGGACAAAGGCAAAGAGCATCAGGGAAATGGCTGCAATGCTGATAAACGATTTCGGCGGAAGGGTCCCCGATACTATGGAGGAGCTGCTCAGCCTGCCCGGTGTCGGAAGAAAGACTGCGAATCTAATACTCGGCGACGTTTACGGAAAGCCTGCCGTCGTCACAGACACTCACTGTATAAGGATCGCCGGAAGGCTCGGGCTGACTGACAATAAGGAGCCTGCGAAGGTCGAAAGGGACCTTGTGAAGCTGCTATGCCCGGAGACCTCGAACCTGTTCTGCCACAGGACAGTCCTGTTCGGCAGGGATATCTGCCGCGCGCGTTCCCCGAAGTGCGGGGCGTGCAGTCTGAACGGCTTCTGCCGTTATTACGCCCAAAATAACCCCAAGGAGGATTAATATATGCTTTTTGATTTTCAGCTCAGTACACCAAACGAAGGCCTTGTTGATATCACTAATGAGGTGACAGAGGCTATAAGCGAGAGCGGCGTGCTTGAAGGGCTGTGTGTTGTGTACTGCCCGCATACAACTGCCGCAATTACCATAAATGAAAACGCTGACCCTGACGTTCAGGCCGATTTCATGCTCGGTCTGGCGAATACTTTCCCTGAGCTCAACGCCTTCCGCCACGCTGAGGGCAACTCCGATGCTCATCTTAAATCCTCAGCCGTAGGCGCAAGCGAGACTGTCATTGTTTCCGGCGGAAAGCCTGTGCTCGGCACATGGCAGAACATCTATTTCTGCGAGTTTGACGGCCCGCGCACCCGCAGATTCTATGTCAAGGTCATAGGAGGCTGAGCTCATGGATGAGAAGATCGAAAGGCTGCGCGAAATAGTTGAGAGCTCCCGGAGGATAGTCTTTTTCGGAGGCGCAGGAGTGTCCACGGAGAGCGGAATACCGGACTTCCGCAGTGTTGACGGGCTGTACAGCCAGCAGTGGGACTATCCGCCTGAGACTATCCTCAGCCACACCTTCTTCATGAAGAAGACAGAGGAATTCTACCGCTTCTACCGTGCGAAGATGATATGCACCGATGCCAGGCCAAATGCGGCGCACCTGAAGCTTGCAGAGCTTGAAAAAGCGGGAAAGCTCTCCGCGGTAGTCACTCAGAATATCGACGGACTTCATCAGGCAGCCGGCAGCAAAACTGTCTATGAACTGCATGGGAGCACGCTTCGGAATTACTGCACCAGATGTCACAAATTCTACGGGATAGAGGCGATAACCGGCTCTCAGGGAGTGCCGCGGTGTGAATGCGGAGGTATCATCAAGCCTGACGTTGTGCTGTATGAGGAGGGGCTTGACAACGATGTCGTGAACGGAGCGGTCGAGGCTATATCAGGCGCTGACACGCTGATTATCGGCGGCACATCGCTGAATGTCTATCCTGCTGCGGGACTCCTCCGCTATTTCAGGGGAGCGAACCTTGTCATAATAAATATGGCGCCGACCCAGATGGACGGAAACGCTGACCTGCTGATATGTGACCGCATAGGCGAGGTCTTTTCGCAGATATGAGCGGCATCCGCTCAGTAAGAGATCAGCAGAGCTGAAATGTCAGTTCTCAGCTCTGAACTTAAAAAAGAGGACGGCCTGAGCCGTCCTTTTTTACTGCTTATTCGTAGTTGTTGAAGTTGTTGTTGATGAGCTTTCAGACGAGGCGGAGGTTGACGTTACGGCTGAAGCTGAGGTCGCCGCAGCCGTTGCTGTGGTGGTTGTTGTTGCCGTCTGCGAAGTCGTTTCAGGCTGTCCGCCGGTAACGTATGGAGCATCCGGCCTGCTGTAGTCGCGGAAGCAGATATTCATATCTACATTGCCGTTTATTCCCGGAACATAGCCGTCCGAGGCATACTGCCACATCTGGAAGTCGTAGTAATATGTAGGTTTGTCGTTGTACTCTGCGAGCCAGAAATCATAATCCGTGAGCCGCTGAACGTCGAGCTTCATCATCGAGGTATACTTGTTCTGGTAGATCATCGGGGTATAGCCCGCAGATCTCACTCTTTCGCAGAAAGCAACGCAGCAGTCCGCGAGCTCGTCAACAGTTACCTTGTCTGTTCTTGCATTGTCACCGCTGATTATTTCCCAGTCGAAAATGAGTGGATATTCGATATCGTACGGTGCAAGGGCGTCTATGAGCATATCAGCCTCCTCGATCGCTTCATCCTGTGAGGTAGCCTGCGAGAAGAAGTAAGCCCCGACCTTCAGTCCGGCGGCCTGCGCTCCCTCGATGTTTTTCGCATAGTTCTTGTCGGCGAGTATC
>CAMOXW010000238.1 GCA_946629405.1 uncultured Ruminococcus sp. | reverse complement strand
TTTGCCCTGTCGGGCAAAACAAAGTGCAAGAAAAAATATCGGAAAATTTATTTTTTCTTGCACTTTGACAACTAAAAATTGGCTTTTAAAAACTGTATAAAGCCAATTTTTAGTTGTTGAGCAGACATTAATAAATGTGTCAAGCTGATTTTTCCCTATAAGGCAAAATCAGACATTAATAAAGAAAAAGGAGGCGGTCAGATGCAGGAGCTGTCAGGCGGGGAAAAGATCCTCTCAGCACTTGAAAATGCGGGATATAAAGCTTATTTCGTCGGCGGCTGCGTCCGGGACAAGCTCATGGGAAGACAGCTGCACGACATCGACATCGCTTCTTCCTCAACTCCGGAGCAGACCTGTGAGGTATTCAGCTCCGAAAAGGTCATCCCGACCGGCATAAAGCACGGTACTGTCACCGTTATTTCCGGGGGCATTCCATACGAGATAACCACCTTCCGATTCGACGGCTCATATTCCGACTCCCGCCGCCCGGACAATGTCCGCTTCTCCGACAGTATTGAGGAAGACCTCGCCCGGCGTGATCTTACGATAAACGCTGTTGCTATGGACGTCCGCGGCAATATAACCGACCCGTTCGGAGGCGCGGACGATATCAGGAACAGGCTCATACGCTGCGTCGGCGACCCGGAAAAAAGATTCACCGAGGACGCACTCCGTATACTTCGCACGGCAAGATTCGCTTCACAGCTTGGCTTCAGCATTGCCCCGGAGACCGCTGCGGCTATGGAAAAGCTCCGCGGCAGGCTCGACATAATATCGCGCGAAAGAGTAAGGGACGAGCTTGATAAGCTGCTCTGCGGAGAGTTCTGCCTTGAAGTGCTGCTGAGATACAAGAGCCTCATTGCTCAGATAATTCCCGAAATTGTGCCTTGTTTCAGCTTTGAGCAGCACTCCCGCTACCACCGCTGGGACGTCTGGGGACACATCGCAAGAACTGTCGCTGCTGCCCCGGCTGACTGCCTGCTGCTGCGCCGTGCGATGCTTTTCCACGATATCGGCAAGCCGCCGATGTTCACTATGGACGAAAACGGCGAGGGACATTTCAAGGGACACGCTCCCCTCAGCGCTGAAATGGCTGAGGCCATAATGAAGCGACTGCACTATGACAATGATACGATCAGGCTCACCTGCGAGCTCATCCGCCTGCACAGCGATAAGATCAATACGGAAAAACAGCTCCGCAGACTAATTGCAAGGCTCGGTACGGAGAACTTCTGCCTGCTGATGGAGTTCAAGAAAGCCGATAACTGCGGCAAAAACGAATTCGTTGCCGCGGAAAATGCGGACTTTGACAAATTCGCTGCCGAAGCCCGGAGACTTGCCGCAGAGGGCGAATGTCTCAGCCGCGCACAGCTTGCAGTTGACGGAAATGATATGCTCGCTCTCGGCTTTAAGGGGAAGCAGATAGGTGCTGCCCTTGACAGGATACTTGAGCTTGTTATTGACGGCAAGCTGCCCAACGATCGTGCGCTCCTGACAGAATTTGCGGGGAGGCTTGAGCTATGATAAAGGGACACATACATTCTACCGAAAGCTTCGGCACAGTTGACGGTCCCGGAGTGCGCTTCGTGGTATTCTTCCAGGGCTGCCCAATGAGGTGCCTGTACTGCCATAACCCCGATACATGGGCGTTTGAAGGCGGCAGAGAGGCTTCGGCTGAGGAGCTCATGCGCGAGTACGATTCATACAAGGAATTTCTCAAAAGCGGCGGTATCACTGCGACCGGAGGTGAGCCTCTCGCACAGCCGGAGTTCCTCGCCGAGCTGTTTGCACTTGCAAAGTCAAAGGGCGTTCATACCTGCCTCGATACGTCCGCGGGCGTTTTTGACCCGGCTCACCCGGAGAAGACAGATGAAGCGCTGAAATATACCGACCTTGTCATGCTTGATATAAAGCACATCGACGAAGAAGTCCACAGAAGACTCACAGGTCACACAAACCGCAATATACTGGCGTTTGCGGAGCATATCCGTGACCTCGGTATACCAGTCTGGATAAGGCACGTTGCGGTTCCGGGAGTGACTGACGATCACGATTCACTCTTTCGTCTCGGAAAATATCTTGCAACTCTCACAAATCTAAAAGCGCTTGATATACTTCCCTATCACGACATGGCAAAGCCGAAGTATGCACAGCTCGGGCTGGACTACCCGCTCGGTGACACTCCGCCGATGACTAAGGAACAGGCTATAGCTGCCCGCGATACCGTCCTCTCAGGCATAAAAGCGGGGCTTAGATCTCAGTAAATAGAGTTAGTTGCAGGGAACGGCGCCCTCGCTATTCCGCCGGCAGAATTGAATAGTTGTGGTGTCCCTTCGGAACGGATCAAAAGAGTTCCTCTAAAAGGGGAGCAAACGGGCGCGCATTGTGCGCCCCTACTACTTTCTAATAACTAAAGAAGCCGTACACATTTCGTGTACGGCTTCTTCTTATTTCTGCTTTATACGGAAGCTGCTGTTGCGGAGCTGAGAGGCATCAAAGCCCTTCGGCTTGCGGTCCTCACGCTTTTTCTGCGGACGCGGACGCTTTTCCTGCTTCTTCTCCTCCTCGTCATTAAGGCGCATTGTCAGGGAGATACGATTCCGCTTGAGGTCAACATCGAGCACACGCACCTTCACAACCTGGTTGACCTTGACAGCCTCGAGAGGATGCTTGATATACCTGTTGCATATCTGCGAAATGTGGACAAGTCCGTCCTCATGGACGCCGATGTCAACGAATACTCCAAAATCTATGATATTTCTTACCGTACCAACAAGCTCCATACCGGGCTTTAAGTCCTTGATGTCCATGACATCGCCGCTTCTCAGGAGCGGAGGCGGAAGCTCGTCACGAAGGTCACGCCCGGGCTTTTTCAGCTCGCTGATGATGTCTGTAAGGGTCGGTACACCTATACCCAGATTTTTGCTGATATTATCAATGCCGAGAGACTCAGCCTTCTCGGATATTCCCGAAGCACCTCCGCCTGAGATATCAGCAAGGGTGAACCCGCACTCGCTGAGCAGGGACGAAGCCGCCTCGTAGCTCTCAGGGTGAACGGCTGTATTGTCGAGCGGATTCCTGCCGTCGCGCACTCTCAGGAAGCCAGCACACTGTTCAAAAGCCTTTTTGCCGAGCTTTGCGACCTTGAGCAGTTCCTTGCGGTCGGTAAATCTGCCGTTCTCCTCGCGGTAGGCGACGATGTTCTTTGCAACAGAGGCGTTAATGCCTGAAATATACGAAAGCAGGGAGTAAGAGGCTGTATTCAGGTCAACTCCGACGGAATTGACACAGTCCTCAACGACTCCGGAGAGTGCCTCGCTCATTCTTGCCTGAGGCATATCATGCTGATACTGACCTACACCGATAGCCTTCGGGTCGATCTTCACGAGCTCAGCGAGCGGATCCTGCAAACGGCGGGCGATAGAAATAGCTCCCCTGATAGAAACATCATACTCCGGGAATTCCTCCGCGGCAAGCTTTGAGGCTGAATAAACGGAAGCACCAGCTTCGCTTACGACCATATAGCTGACATTTTCGGGGATCTCCTTGAGTATCTCGGCAACAAAGCTCTCGGTCTCTCGGGAGGCTGTGCCGTTGCCTATTGATATGACATTTACATTGTACTTTGTGATGAACTGCTTGACCTTGCGCTTTGCCTCCTCGACCCTTGCAGCGGAAGCTGTCTCCCTGACCGGGTAGATTATAGCGTGGTCGAGGACCTTGCCTGTAGCGTCAATGACAGCGGTCTTGCAGCCGTGGGCGTATCCGGGGTCAAGTCCGAGGATAACGCTGTTCTTCATCGGAGGCTGGAGAAGGAGCTGACGGAGATTAGAGGCAAATACCTTGATAGCCTCCTCAGCAGCATGAGCTGACATTTCCGAGCGTATCTCGCGCTCGATCGAGGGGAAGATCAGTCTCTTGTAGCTGTCCGCAGCGGCAGCTCTCACAAGCTCTCCGCAGGCGTTGTTGCTCTTTATATACTTGGCAAAGATAACATCTGTCGCGGCAGTTTCATCAAGCGTCAGAGCTACCTTCAGGAAGCCCTCCTTCTCTCCTCTGTCAAGGGCAAGCACACGGTGGTCTGCGACCTTCGGGACAGCCTCGGAGTATTCATAGTAATTCATATAAACGCTCTCAGCCTCGGGATCGGAAGCCTTCGACACGAGCTCGCCCTTCTCGCCGGCAAGTGTACGCAGCTTCTTCCTGATATCGGCATCGTCAGAAATATCCTCGGCGATAATATCCATTGCGCCCTGCAAAGCAGTCTGCACGTCGGGAACATTCTTCTCCTCATTAACAAAAGCCTCAGCTTCTTTTTCAGGGGCAGCGCCGGACTGCTCCATAATTATCACTGCAAGCGGCTCGAGACCATTTTCACGGGCGATGCTTGCGCGGGTGCGGCGCTTGGGCTTGAACGGACGGTAGATATCCTCCACTTCAACGAGAGTCATAGCTGCATTTATTGCTGCCTCTATCTCGGGAGTCATCTTCTCCTGCTCGGTGATGGAGTTTGTTACCTCCTCCTTGCGTTTCTGGAGATTACGAAGGTACATCAGCCTGTCATAGAGCTCTCTGAGCACCTGGTCGTCAAGCGAGCCGGTGAGTTCCTTACGGTAACGTGCAATGAAGGGGATGGTCTTGTCATCGTCGATGAGTGCGACGGTATTGTCCACCTGTTCTTGCCTTAGGCCGAATTCCTTTGCGAGTATGCTGTTGATTTCCATAGTTTATCCTTTCTGAGAATTACTTAATATTGATCGCTGATCCAAGCGGCTATCCTATCTTACGGAAGACGGCTTCCCATCCTCCGACATATTTCCACCTGTGGCTGAGATACCATACTGATTTCATAGCGTATGCAGCAAGTGCGCTGACAAATTCAACTCTGAGCGACTTCTCGACTATCGACGGACGTGAACGGAGCAGCTGCATTTTTCCGCTTGTATATCCAACGTTCTCCGGAGCGTTGTCCCACCATTTTTTATCGAAATCCCATATATGCCCGGGATAGCAGGTGTGATAATCTATACCGAATTTTTTCATTTTTTTGTATATCGGATAGACATATGGCGTTCTGAAATAGATCGACGCGCCATTTTTTACTATATCAAACAGAGTCCGCATAGTGCTTCCGGGTTCAGGGAGGTGTTCGATTATAGCGCTTGCAATAACGACATCAAATTTTCTGTCCTTTACGCTTTCAAGCGGGAACTGCCTTGTTATGCTTATTCTTCTGCTGCTGCCGGCATAGAGCTTTTCATTGTAGTCAACAACGGTTATATCGACTTTTCTGTAATGATACTTTCTGATAAGCTCCTTTGCAACAGCGTAAGCCATCTCTCCTGAGCCCCCTCCGAAATCAAGAACTGAAATACAGTCATTGCTGTCCGGTTCAGGTTCAGGGATGATCCTTGCAAGGTGTCTGGCAAACCTTTCGGAGCCAAAGAATGTGATCTGAGAAGTTCCGGCTTTTTCATAGTCTTCATAGTAAACAGGATCGCTGTACATTTCGTCGATACCCTTTTCAGAATACACCTTATTATAGGTCACCGCTCCGCATTTCCGGCATTTTATATAGCTTATCCCGTACTCCTCGTAAAGCGGCATCAGCCTGCGAAACGTTTTATTGCCGCAGCATCCGCAAGCCCTGGTCGGGACAAGATACTCAGTCTTTATATCTTCCCTTTTGATAAGGGAATGTGAGTCCTTGGGACGAGTATAGTATATTTCCATAGTTTGTCCTTTCAATCTTCCTGTGAGACATCATCCTGATGCCCGTCATGAGCGAGCTTTTCGGCAAGAGCCTCGTTATACCTGTCTATCCACGAAAACAGCGATTTTGCGATATCCTTCCAGACAATGATATTGTTCTTCTCGTTAAGCACCTCATGGCGCATACCCTCAAAGATACGGTGGGAGGTGCTCTCATAGCCGAGCTTTTCGAGCATTCCGACCGCCTTGAAGAACTTCTTCTCCGAGATCATACAGGGGTCGTCAGCGCCGGATATAAAGCGTATCGGGAGATGTGGATTGCGGACGTTCCAGCCGCGCTTCGAGTAGGTCTCACGCATAAGCCATAGCAGGCTTTCGTAGCCGTTGAGAGTGTACTTGAAGCTGCAAAGCGGGTCGGAGTTGAACTTGTCCACCACTTCCCTGTCGCTGCATATCCATGAATGCGGAACGTCGTGCTCAAAGCTTCTGTTGAGAAAAGCCTCGGCAGCCTCGTCTATTTTTTCACTGCGGAAGCGGCTGCCCATTTTCTTTGATACGGCTGAATTAATCGCACGCACGGGAGCCGAGAACCGGCTGTAGCAGGGACATCCGAGCACCACCAGACCGTTGATGCGATCGTCATTTTCCTTGAGGAAGCAGCGTACACCGAGAGAGCCCATGCTGTGTCCTATAAGGAAAAGCGGATGCTGGGGGTAGGTCTCCCTGACTATTCTGTTGAGCTGAACTATATCGCTTAAAAAGCCGGCACCGCCGTCCCGGAACATGAATCCGAGGTCGTCGGGCGAGCAGATGCTTTTACCGTGTCCGCGGTTGTCGTGAATGACTGAAACGAAGCCTTCCTCCGCGAGGTAATCCATGAATGGAAAGTAGCGCTCCTTGTGCTCATTCATGCCGTGAACGAGCTGTACAACGCCGTTTACGTCCCCCGAGGGGATCGCAATAACGGCTGAAATGAGAAGTCCGTCATGATCGGAGGTAAACTCAAATTCTTTCAGATCAGCGTTAAGCATATTGTCCTCCTAAAAGAGCATTATATTCCATATTATACCACACTGCGGATGATAAATCAAGTTTTTTTTGCCTCGCGGTTAAATTAGAAAGCAGTTATCATTGCATGGAAGCAATACTGCTCCGGATCACCGATCGTAAAAATTTTTTGTAACGTTTCCCGGGTCCGTCCGTCTAATATACAGAGGCAGAAAACGTGCAGCTCGGGGGTATGAGCTGTTAGTGATATGCTGCCTTTCGTTGAAATATATGAAGGGAGGGAGCTTTATATGCTGTAGTTTTATCAAAACGGAAAACTTTTTCCGGGCTTGAAAAAAAATGATGACAAATCCGCGAGTATGTGATATAATATCGTTTATGCGGATTATTTTATATATCAGGAGGATGGAAAGTGCGAGTTTTTTTAAGGTACATAATCAGAAATATGCTGGAAAAGAAGGGCAGGTTCTTCCTGCTTATCTTCTCTATCATGATAAGCACGGCTTTGTTTGTGTTCAGCCTCGGTGCGGTGGACGTCCTGCTTGGCGGTATGACGGATACGCTTAAAAATACTGCCGACGGCAAGGACATAACCCTCTATTCAAATACCGACGACGTTTTCTTCACAGAAGAAGACTTCGATACTGTCGGTATGTCCGATATCGAGGGGAAACTCACTATGACCGCAGTCATCAATGAGGACGACAAGATAACCTATGTCACCCTCACAGGAAAAAAGGATTGCAACAGATACGCCATTGAGGGCAGCATACCTGATGCCTCTGCTGAACCTGTCTGCATCATCTCCGACCGTATCGCTGATGAAAAGGGACTGAAAATAAACGACAAATTCAAGGTCTTCATCGGCGGCGAGGAAACTGAGTTCACCGTGGGCGGTCTGAGTGCGCCCGATGGTATGTTCTATGCGGACACCAAGAATGGGTTCGATATCCTTCTTTCATATGAATATATGAATGAGCTAATGGACGCAGGCGGCCGCTACAATCGTATCGACGCAGTTACGGACAGAAGCTCCGTGAAGTTCTGCGAAGACTTCAATGAAAAAAATGACAGCGTAAAGGCTGCAAGTCTCTACGACCTCAGCTCATATAAGACCATGATGAGCTCCACTGAGAGCACGTTCTACATCATGTTCGCTATCGTGTGCATCATCTGCTGCATCATCATCCACGGCGCATTCAAGCTCATAATCACCGAACGCACTACCGTTATCGGAACGTTCATGAGTCAGGGCGCTACAAAAAAGAAGATACAGCATATCCTGCTCATGGAGTCCCTGCTCTACGGTATTTCCGGAGGATTTGTAGGTATTTTCATTGGTGAGCTGATACTCTATTTCGTCAACAGAACAGCTTCTCCCCTCTCGGATTACGGTATATACATGGACTTCCACATGAGCGTCCCGCTGATGATCGGCGGAGTGGTATTCGCGGCGGCAATGTGCGTATTATCGGCTCTCATGCCAATAAGAAGGATCAGAAAGCTGCCAGTCAAGGATGTCATCCTCGGCAGGCTCGAAACCAGGCACAAGGGCGGCGAGATACGTTTCGTCCTCGGTATCATCATACTCATATTTACCGTATACGGCGCACTGTCGAAGGCTGAATGGACAGTTGATATGAGCTTCATCATAGCCGCAGCGGGCTTTATAGGACTTATAATGTTCCTGAGGAAGTTCCTCAAGATAGCCTCCGGCTGGCTCAGCAGTCTTTTCAGGAAGAATACCTCGGTATTCCTTGCGCTCAACAATATCAAGACCTCGAAGCTGCTGAGAGGCAACGTAACACTTATGGTCATCTCGTTCTCATCAGTGCTCCTCATCGCTTCTGTTGGCACAAGTCTGACAAAAGTCGTCGAGGACGCCTACAAGGAGCTCTACTACGACTACACCATATATAATATCCTCGATAACAATTCGGCGGACACTACCACCGACAAGATAGTTGAAAAGCTCAATTCACTCGACTGCATCGACAAGAACACTGTAATGCCGGTCTACAGCTCAATGACGACCGTTAAAGATACTGTCGCATTTATCGAGGCTGCTGACCCTGAAAAATACGCTGAATACAACCAGTATCTCAGACTTAATGAGGGCAGACACAAGGAGTATGTGGAGGCTCTGAGCAGCTCCCGCGGAAACGCCGTAATGCTGTCAAAGAAGGTCGCCAAGCACGCCGGCAAAGATGTCGGCGATGAGATCGAGCTGGAGGTAGACGGCGATAAGCACACCTTCACTGTTGTCGGCACCTTCGACGCAAAGCTCTATAATAACGGCACCATTATCCTTGCCTGTCCCGAAGTACTCAGGGATATTTACCACTACAAAGAGGCAAGCTACATAACCTTCAAGATAAACGGTGAACAGGAGGCGGCTGAAAATCAGTTCAAGAGCTTCCTTGCGAATCTGGGCGCGACATATGAGTCACGCGACGATGCCATGAAGGAAAATGTCGAAGGAAACAAGGTAATGGTACAGATACTCTCCATTTTCGCTTACCTTGCGCTTATCGTTGCGTCTATCGGAATTTTCAACAACATAGCGATATCATTCCAGCAGAGGCGTCACGAATTTGCAATTATGGCATCGGTCGGGCTCAACGGAAAAATGCGAAAGCGACTCGTCTTCACGGAGAATATGTTCTGCGTATTCTGGAGCCTTGTGCTCTCGGTGCCATTTACGATACTGTGCTGCAAGACCGCTACCAAGATGATGGAAAAGCTCGAAATGCCGCTTACTATCACCTTCGACATCTCTGCGCTCCCGCAGTACGCTGTCGTTCTCATCGCGGTGATATTCATCGCTTCGCTTTCGACAATGAAAAAGAGCAGAAAGCTCAACATCGTCCAGGAACTCAAATATGAATGATCCAGACAGGAGGCTTATTTTATGAATGTTATTGAAGTAAACAACGTGAACCGCTCCTTCGTCAACGGCAAGGAGACCGCTCATGTGCTAAAGGATATAAACCTGACCGTTGAGGAGGGTGAGTTCGTTTCTATAATGGGACCCTCCGGCGGCGGAAAATCCACCCTTCTCTACCTTCTCGGCGGACTTGATATGCCCTCGTCCGGAACAGTGAAGATCAACGGCACCGACCTCAGCACCCTCAAGGACAAGGACCTCTGTAAGCTCAGGAATGAGGATATCGGCTTCGTTTTCCAGTTCTATAACCTTGTCCCCAACCTCAACGTCGAGGACAATATTTCCCTCCCCCTTATGATAGCCGGAAAGAGCCGCTCGGAGTACAAGGACAAGCTTGACGAGTGTCTCAGGGTCATCGGCATGGAGGATAAGCGCAGGCTCACTCCCCGCGAGCTCTCCGGCGGTCAGCAGCAGAGAGTTGCTATCGCAAGATCTCTCGTATTTGACCCGAAGGTGCTCTTCCTCGATGAGCCGATCGGAAACCTCGACACACAGACTGGTATGAGGATAATGGAGCTTTTCAGGGAGATAAACAAGAAGTACAACAAGACCATCGTTCAGGTGACACACTCTGAGACTGCCGCAAATTTTGGCACAAAGCTCGTCCGTCTCGTTGACGGCCGGATCGAATCCGTATCGGATATAGCGCAATAATAAACCGCCCATAAGGAGGTATATCCCTCCCTATGGGCATTCGCTTTTAAAAGCAGGATTTCTTCTCAAAAAAATTTTTCATAAAATGTCTGAAACCTCCTGAGAGGCGCGAATGTATGTTATAGAACGCCGCAAGACCGGTCACGGCGGAACAAATACACAGATCAGACAAATTACTGGGGTGATACTTATGACTGATACCGATATCAGCGCAATGCTCATAAAAACTCCCGAGCTCGGGAGAAGAGCGCTGTTCAATGAATACTGCAATTACGTCTACGCGGTAGCTGCCAATAAGCTTGGAAGCTGCGGCTCCCGCGAGGACATTGAAGAATGCGTCAGCGATATTTTCGCAGAGGTGTTCCGCTTCTTTAAAGATAAACCGGAAAACGGCAGCGGCTTCAAGCCCGTTATCGCTACTATTGCAAAGCGCAGAGCTATCGATGCTTACAGAAAGCTCTCACGCGGCCGCGGTATGACAGTACCGATAGACAGCGACGATATGCGGGAGCTCCCCTCAGGAGAGCGCATCGACGAGGCTGCCGAGCAGAAGGATGAGCGAAACCTTATCCTCCGGAAAATAGCGGAGCTCGGCGAACCTGACTCCACCATAATAATGCAGCAGTATTTCTACCACAGAACAGCAAAGCAGATCGCTGAAGCTGTCTCAATGACAGCCATGAATGTGCAGAAGCGCAGCAGCCGTGCGAGGATGAAGCTCCGTGAGCTGCTCACCGAAGCAGGTATCAGCTACTAAGGGGGTAATGTTGAATGAAAAACAATGACTTTGAAATATTTGACAATGCCGGTGATGATATGATCGAGAAAATCGCAGAGGATTATCCTGTCCTCACAGATGAAGAAAAAGAGAGGATGTTTGCTATGAGTGAAAGAAAGTTCAATATAGCAGAAAGTAAAGGCGAAGCGGAAGTTGTAAGCGGTGTAGAGCGCTACAAAAAGCCTGCATGGCACAGATATGCAGCTATGGCAGCAGCACTGGTGCTCGTTTTCGGCGGCATCGGCGGAACGCTCTTCCCCGGAAGACGGATGGTAAAGTCAGCTCCGGAGAAAACTCCCGCCGCACAGACAGAGGAGACAGCTCCCGGAACAACGAATGAGCCCGCCTCAGATGCGGCTATAGTGACCGGAGATACCTCCTCAGCGGCGACTACTCAGCCTGTTACGCAGGACAGCGCTGTAACCTTCCCTGATGCAGACCGCGATGCGGTCGCTGCTCAGCTCGTTGAGAATTACCGCACGTTCTCAGAGTTTTTCCTGTTCGGCTCAGGCTTTGAGATGTCAAACGACCCGATAGGTATCAGGACAGCCTACAACGACAATCAGGACTCCTTTATGTCCTACGCAGTAAAGATAACCGACCCGTCAGTTCAGTCCGAGGACGACCTCAGGAGGATCGTCGAAGCTGCATGGGACTCCGCCATGACCGAGCGCATCATGCGTGAAAGCTTCGCGGGAGACCTGACCGAAAAGATAGAGAACGGTCTCATCACAGTTGGTGACCTCAAGACATTCTTCCTCTACAACGGCGACCTCTATTTCACTGCCTACGGAATGGGGGGCAGCTTCGGCAGCACCATTTCCCTAACCACTGAGGACATAGACGAGAATAACTTCCTCATCCGCTGGAAATGCAGCGTTTATCCCGATACGGAGGCCGATAAGACCATGCACGTTTCAAAGTGTGCCGAAGGCTGGCGCATCACTGAATGTGTAAACGGCACATATTATGTCGGTTCGCCTTCAACTCATGAGCTCCATGATGCAGCAGCAGAGCTGTTCAGCGGATATGCTGATGTTTACAACAGGATGCACGGAATGAGTGTTGATACTGACCTTGAAGATGAGATCACATTCATCTGCCAGAACTATGACCCGTCCAACTCTGACGGTGCAGGTGAAGAACACACAACATGGGAGCGCACCTACGCCCGTGTTACTACTCCTGAGATCTCCACAGGCGATGCGGTCAACAGCTACTTCTCCAGATTGAAGGAGGAAAATATCTACGGTCTGAACGGCATTTTAAACGACCTCAGCAGCTACTCCGATGGCACAGTGTTCACGCAGTTCATCGAGGGTGAAGGCAACGGTCTTGTTTCCGCTTCACTCCTCTCGCTGTTCATCGTGAAGGACGGCAAGGTATATGTACGCCTGAACAGCAATGACAGCGAGGATTTAATGCGCCATGACCCGCAGATAATGGGCATCTACGAGCTTGGCCCGAACGATGCATTCATCCTGACGGATGCTGATACAGCGACCATTGAGGCGGCAGTTGAAGCTGCCTCAGACAGAGAGTACGGCTACTATATCACCCGTGAGAACACCGGTGTATGGCAGATCAGCTGCCTCGCCCACACCGCAAGCGTAACTTCAAGATATTAATGAAAACAGAACGGTTCTGAAGAAAGGTTCCTTCTCCGAGCCCCTTTTCCAAAGACTTTTAGCTTTAGTTTTCCCCGCAAGGGTATAAAATTACCGGAAGCCGATCGGACTTCCGGTTTTTTATTTCTATATTTTAATTCAGTTCTTCCATTTCAATGAGGAGTTCGAGGTCGTTGTCCATCTGCTGCTTGAGGCGATCTATCTCGGTACACTTCTCAGCCATGAGGACATGGTCGGTGTATACCTCCTCGCGGCTTATTTCAAGTGTCAGCTCGTCGATCCTTGATTGCAGCACGTCCATTTCCTTCTCGATACGGCGCATCTCGTTTTTCCGCGCAGCATCAGCGCTGCGCTGCTGCTTGCTGCGGTAGGATCTGGCAGACTTTTCCTTTGCCGCTTCATAGGCAAGCTGCTGCTTTGCGGCATCTGCGGCGCGCTTTTCAGCAGCCTGTTCATCGCGGAGCACGTCAAGATATTTCTCAAATCCGTAATCATGCAGTCGGAAGCCGTCTGCTGTGAGCTCGATAAGTCTGTCAGCTATCCTGCTCAGCAGATATCGGTCATGTGACACGAAGATGACCGTTCCTGTATACTCCGCAAGAGCCTCCTCGATAGCCTCCTTTGATGAAAGGTCGAGGTGGTTGGTCGGCTCGTCGAGAATGAGGACATTGCCGTGCTCCTGCATCATTATGGCAAAGCAGAGCTTTGCGCGCTCTCCTCCGCTTATCACGCCGGTCTCCTTGAAAACGTTCTCGCCGACGAGTCTTACCTGTGCAAGAAGGCTCCTGACCTCGAGGTCTGAGAGTGAAGGATAGCGGCTGTGCAGTTCCTCCATAACGGTGAGCTCGCGGTTTAGCTGAGTGCTCTCCTGCTCGAAGTAGGATATTTTTATATTGGTATTCCAGCGCACGGTCCCCTTGTGGGGGAGCTGCTCCTGAATGATACGCAGGAGTGTGGACTTGCCTATTCCGTTATCGCCGATTATACCGACCTTTTCACCCCGGCGCACCTCGAAGCTCACGCTGTCAAGGAGGGTTTTCCGCTTTGCGCCCTCGCCGACGGATATGTCGATATCCTTGACCTTCAGCACGTCAAGCGGCGGCTCAACGGGGTATGTAAAACTTATTTTAGCTGATCTTGCATCATGGACGGGGCGCTCTATACGCTCCATTTTTTCAAGCTGTCTCCGGCGGCTCTGAGCCATTTTCGTGGTAGAGGCACGCACAAGGTTCCGTGCAACGTAGTCCTCCATTTTCGCGATCTGCTTCTGCTGCATCTCGTATTCCTTCTCGCGGCGGGCATCGTTTTCCTCACGCAGCCGGACGAAGGCTGAGTAATTCCCGCGGTAACGAGTCAGTATACCGTGTTCTATCTCACATATCGAGGTACAGAGGCGGTCGAGAAAATATCGGTCGTGCGATACGATGAGGACAGCTCCGCGGTAGCTCCTGAGGTAGTCCTCCAGCCACATTATCGTTCTGAAATCGAGGTGATTGGTAGGCTCATCAAGAATGAGCAGATTCGGCTCCTCAAGAAGAAGCTTTGAGATGCACAGACGTGTCTTTTCTCCCCCGCTGAAGCCAGAAACAGTACGGCTCAGCTCGTTTTCGGCAAAGCCCATGCCATTCAGGACAGTTCTTATCCTGACGTCAGTATTGTATCCGTCGTTAGCCTCCACCCATGAGGAAAGCTGCTGGTACTCGTCCGCGGCGGAGCTGTCGCCCGCCTCTATCTCCCTCTCTATCTCACGAAGGCGGTCAATAGCGCGGTGCATAGGCTCAAACACCTTCCTCATCTCGTCGATGACGGTGTTTTCGGAATCAAGTCCGCCCATCTGTTCAAGATAGCCCACTGTAGTTTTGGCAGCGAAGGAGATAATGCCGTCCTTCTCTGTGAAACGGTCGGGCTCGACTGAGCCGGTGAGTATTTTCAACAGGGTAGATTTGCCGCAGCCGTTGTTCCCGACGAGACCTATCTTGTCAGTCTCGTCTATTGTCAGTGAAACATTGCTGAGCACCTGATTGCCGTTATAGAATTTGTTTATATTTGTAAGGCTTGCAAGCATATTATCTTCCTGTCCTTATAATTTTTTATAGAGGCTCACATGGCTGTGAAGCTCGTTGAAGCCGTTTTTCAAGCAGAAACCATAAGCCGGCTTGTCGCTGTCTGTCTGGAGGAATATTCCCGAGAGACCCCGCCTTTTGACCTCAAGGCTGCCGTTCCTGACGAGCCCGAAATTCAGCGAATTGAATGAATTGGAAATCTCGTATATGTATTCTGCGAGCTGACTGTCATTGCTCCAGGCGTCGTTCCATGGCTCGCCCGCGAAGGCTCTTCTGAAAAGCTCAGCCATTTGCGGAAGGAAGGAATCATCAAGCTCGGTAAATAAACAATTATCACTCATAGCTGCCTCCTTGGCTGCTGCCCGGAAAGCTCAGCACTCCGGCGTTCACCGGGAAATCGAAATAGGTATCCGGATAAGGCTCACCGGCAAGCGTGAAATGCCACCATTCCTCG